>JBBTWA010000001.1:0-3315 GCA_038063025.1 Patescibacteria group bacterium
ACGGCCTTTAGAGAGGTTGATAAGGAGAATTTTCTTCGTGTCCATCACATCGCGGAACTTGAATGAAGACTCCTGCTGGCCGATGATTGGGCGAATGAAATCATTCGCCGTAAAGTCGTCAAACTTATTCGTGATATACGGAACTATGTTTTCAAGAGATGCTTCTCCGCCCGCCTTCGTCGCAATCTCGTTCCAGAACTGATTTACTATTGGGTTCATGCTCTTCGCGAGCTTCTCCTTGCGGAACTCGCTGTTGGCGAGCACCCGCGCTATATCTAGAATCGTTGAACCGCTCGCAGGGTCCTCCATCACGAGTTGGGTCGCATTGCGGAAGTATTGTTCAAAGGCGGGGCCCATGCTCTCCGGCACATCCCCATACAATCGCCTAAATATCATAAGGAGTTCGTTCACGATAAAAGTCTTCTGTTCGGGACGCGAAATATCGTATTCCAAGAAGTTGAGCGCGAACGGGCGCGAGAGGTCTGCGGGGTCAAAGTAGATTACATCTTTATATCGCTCTGGCGGGATGGCGGCGAGAATGTCCAATATGTCGGTGCCGTGCGGGTCTATAAAACAGCATCCCTCTCCGTTTTTAATATCCTGAATAATCATCGTTTTCATCAGTCCGGTCTTACCTGTACCGGTCTGGCCGATAACATAGAGGTGGCGCAGACGGTCTTCTTGTTCTAAGTGGATATGTGTCTCCTGCCCGCGATAAGAATTGGCGCCAAGCAGTATGCCGCTCTGCGGGAGCGACATCGGCGCCGGTGCGTGAGTGAATCGCGCCTGCTTCAGGTGTGGCGAGCTCGCGATGCCTGACGGCGGGAAGTGGTAAATGGTGGTGAGCTCGCGCAGAGACAGAGGCAACGCCGAGGGGTCCGGCAGGCGGAACGAAAAATTATCAAGTATGCGCGCAGACTGCCTCGCGTTCGGCTGTGTAAATTCCAGTCGGTTACCTTGCGTATTTGTGAATTGATTAAATGCGGACTCAAGTTCGCCGAGAATCTGTCCAGCCTTTCTATCGTCGCCTGAAGAAACGACGAGCCGAATGGTCGCGCCGATAATCGGCGCAGAGACTTTTTTCTCCACCTGTTCTATGTGCGTCTTATTCGCTTCAGCTTGCCGTGTCTCAGCCTCTTTTGCTTTTTGCTCGTCTTTAGGCTTACCGGAAAAAAAGGTTTTGCCGATATCGCGTGCGAATTCGCCTAGAGCAGTTTCCGGCGTCTTAAACGCGCTTGAGTGCTTCTCTCCTTTGCGTAGTGCCTGCAGAATCTTACGATAATGCTTCACGTGGCGCTCCCCGCGAGGTTCAATTATGAGCTGGAGCGCCGCGCCCTCGCCTTTATGTTCTATTTTGGCGAACGCGTTCGTAATCGCATTCAGCGGGTCATAGTCAAAATCAGTGTAATCTTTTAAGGGGAGCGCCGGGTTCTCTGCGAAACGCGCCTCAGAAACGAGAGCGGACCCTCCGACGGCGAATACGTTATAGTCGTACGGCTGTGGGACGAGATGCGCGTCTGGGAATATTGCGAGAAGTTGTTTTTCAAACAAATTGCGCTTGCCGTTTGGCACCGCCGCATAAAACTGGAGTTCTGGACTGTCTGCAGGCACGGCGAGCTCAAGCGCGTAATACGGCGGTTCTCCGGACTCCGACTCTCCGGCCGACTGGAGCCCTGCATAAAATTGCTCCATGCCGGAGATTAGCTCCTTGAGCGTCTTTTGACGCATGTTCTGCTCGTCGCTCTTCGGCTCCGGAAGAGCGATTTCGTAGAGCGTCATATGGAGCGCTTGGAATTTTGGGGCTTTCTCATCTATCCCCTGTGCCGACAGACCGGTCGCAATGTAACACACCAGATAGCGGTGAAAATCATCTGAAACATGCGGGTCATTCAGTTTTTCAAGAACAGCGAGCGCGTTCTTGATTCCCTTTTCTTCCATCGCCATCTGGAGACTCTTCACTGCGCTCTCGCTCCCGCCGAGATTCATCTCTGCGAGAATAGCTTCTGCTTCGCTGTGTTTCGTTTCTTCACTGATGCGGTACTCGGGCGCGAGAATCTCGGCGGGGGCGGCGCGATGCTCATGAATAGTTTCTGAAATTATTGTCGCCTGTTCGGCTGTACCGGTTTTAAAAATTTCAGCCTCTTTGCGAGCGACCTGCTCGCGCAGATATGCGAGCTCCTCCTCCGGCGTTGATAACCTTGGTGTGGATTCCATTTTGTACAGTATACTGCATCAGAATGCTTGATTTTATTTATGCGTGCATAAATCTGGACCCGGTTGCCATAATTAAGGCCGGAGGATATTTAGGCATCGCCATAATTATATTTTCCGAGAGCGGTTTGCTCATCGGTATATTCTTCCCGGGCGACTCTCTCCTCTTCGCCGCCGGCCTCTTATCCGCATCTGGATTTCTGGAGCCTGTCTCTCTTGTTGTGCTCGTTGTGCTCTCAGCGATACTGGGCGACTCGGTCGGCTATTGGTTCGGCACGAACGTCGGTACAAGTTTTTTCAAACGCAAGGACTCTCGTTTCTTTAGGCAAGAATATGTGAAGCGCACGGAACTTTTCTACCAGAAATACGGCGGGCGCGCCGTCGTGCTCGCGCGTTTTGTGCCAATCGTGCGCACCATAGCGCCGATTCTTGCCGGTATCGGCTCTATGAAATACGGGACATTTCTTCGTTACAACGTCCTTGGCGGATGTCTTTGGGGCATCGGAATGGTCTCTCTCGGCTACTTCCTCGGCTCTTTGCTTCCGGGAAGCGAACACTATATACTCCCCATCTCGTTCGTAATTATCATTCTCTCCTTCCTGCCAATCATTATCAACCTTCTCCGTGGCAAGCGCGCAGTTTAGACAAGACGCACAACCATATAGATTACGAATGCGCCAATGAGCGTCATGACGGTGGTCAAGGCACGCGGATGGCGATGGTGGCTCTCTGGAATTAAATCGCTGGCAGACAGGTATATGAATGTGCCGACGAATATCGCGAGCACAAGCCCGATTGCGGATTCCGGAATGGTGAACAGGAGAGTTGATGCGGCACCGAGAAGCGGAGCGGCGGCGTCTACGAGTAGCCATCTGAAAGCCTGCTTCCAACTCCCCCCATTTTTTAATACTAAATTTACCGTATTGATACCGTCGGAGAAGTCGTGCGTGAGTACTGCTACTGCGACGACGATACCTACGACAGTTGAGACTTGGAATCCAACGCCTATCGCCATGCCGTCAAAAAAGCTGTGCGCCGAGAGTGTCAATGCGCCAAACGCCCCACGATTGTTGGATGTGTTGGACGTCTGACGTCCAACATCAT
>JBBTWA010000002.1:0-7201 GCA_038063025.1 Patescibacteria group bacterium
TTTCTTTTTTTGACGCGTCCTCCTTATTCGCGCCAGAAGAGTATTCAATCGTCACGCCCGCTTTTTCTGCAAGGATTTTTAGTGCACCCTTGAAATCTACTCCCTCAACTTTTTCAATAAACGAAAATCCGTCGCCGCCTAATCCGCACCCGAAGCAGTGCCAGCTTCCTCTTTCCAGACTCACATGAAAGCTTGGCGTCTTCTCTTTATGAAATGGACAAAGCCCGACGAGCGACTTCCCCGCCCGCCGCAACTTCACATACGGCGCAATAATATCCTGTATGCTCAGTCGTTCTTTAATCTGCTGTACCGTATCTCCTGCCATGATGTTTTGATTCTACCTCGCCTCGCGCGTGCTTGACAATATGATTTACATATGCTAACTTGCCATTAGTAACTTTTGAGGAGCAAAAATGAAAATTAAGCTGAGTGGTGATACCCAGTTCCATATAGCCGCTGCGGCAATTGTCGTTCTTGTTATCTTGACAGTCGTCGGGGTTATGTTCACTTGATTTGTAATAGGCAAACGGCGCAGGACTCGAAAAAGCCTGCGCCGTTTATCTTTTTTATATTTGCTAAATACTAGAGTGCTCGAGCGCACTCAAGCACCTTCCTTTGATCCGCCTGTGCGGCACGAAGAGCCTCTTCGTACAATGGCTTCTTGTCTGCCACACTTCCCTTCACAAAGAAGTCGCGTACGGAGTCTCGAGCTGCCGGATTGCTTCCTCTAAAGGAGTTTTGTATAAATGAGATGAGTGTTTTCATAGGCGTTTCGCTAATTCTTCTTTAGTATACGGCAAGGAGAGGTGTTCGGCAATCGTGTGTATATTGAACTGTGTCATATATTCTCCCGTTTGAATATTACGCTGTATGAGATCGACCTCGATACGCTCGCCGAATTCCTGCTTCACTGTCTCTACATTTGCATAGGCAGCAAAAAGTTGGTCAACGAAAGAATGTTTGGGGATGTTTCTTCCTTCAACCTGCTCACGCTTCTGTGTAAAATCCCATGCAACATCCGGATCTTGATATACATACTCAATCACGACCGCACGATCTTTATCCAGTGATCGAAGAATATTACTGCGGAGTTTGTCGAGTCCGGCAGAGGTTCCATCAAGGAGAAAGTGTTTATTTGCGGTGAGCACATGATCGTGAATCTTTTCTACCGCAACTGCAACTCCTGATTGAAATAACTCGGCTTTCCCGGCGATATACATCGGGAGCCATTCCCGTATCTCGTCGGGATCAATCCGGACTATCCGACGATTGTCCTTTTCCAAGAGTGCAACAAGATTTTTCGAGAGTTCAGTCTTCCCTGCTCCGGGTGAGCCAGCCATGAAAATTGATATTGCCTTCCCTTGTGCGCTTGGGTAGGAACCAGCAAATCTCTCAACAGCCTCTTTTGCATGAGATTTTACCCATTGCACTGTCTCTGCTGAAATCTCCGCCACCGTGTCCTTCGCCATTGCTCCTATCCTACCGCGCTCTGAATGCATTTGACAAAACTATTGTATATGCTATTTTATAACGCAGGGCAAGATTGTGAAATAAGAACTTTTTGAAAGGAGTGCATCGTGGGAATCATAGTTAAGCCGCTCGGGCGGACTGCTTGTTCTTTGGATCGGAAGTTCGACCCCCTTATGCGTGTTCTGTGCGGTACATGTTACGAAAGCCCGCAGAGGACTCACAGATGGAATAATCATCATTTGAAAATTTCGGATGCTGAGTATCTCAATAGGGAGATGATGGTCTGCCATAATGGAATTCCTGGGGAAACTGCAATTTATCCTCTGTTCCATATGCCGATATTCGGTGGTTGGCGAAATTATGTCGTTATTTCGCCTGTTCGGAAACAGGGCGAATGGTATGTTGGATGGATCTCCGGAAATTTTGTCGGTGTGTCACGCATACCTCTCTCCGGACTCGTACGCGTATTGGAAGGCCCGGTGCCTGTATGTTGGTTTGGAATTACTGCAACAGGGCATCAAATCCCATTGCAGGAAATAGTAAAGGGACGTATCGGCGAAGGCGGTCCTTATGCCCAAATACCACTACTTTGATACTATCCTAGACAAAACGGCGCGAGACCGAAAGGTTACCGCGCCGTTTATCTTTTTTTTAATGCCAAAGCCCTGTGCGATACCTGGTGTAGCACAAAGTTTCCCAAGTAAAGAGGTTAAACCTCTTTACTTGCAGATTAGAGCGCGCGGGGGGTGCGCGGGGCGAATGAAGTGGTGCGAGATGGGAGAGATGAGGTTGCAGGACGTTCTGCCTGAAGCTTCGCGATATGTGCGTGCTTCTTGCTACCCTTGAAGCCGGTGCCGGAGGGGATAAGGCGCCCGAGAATGACGTTCTCTTTAAGTCCGCGCAAGCGGTCTACCGAACCGCGAAGCGCGGCATTGATGAGAATCTTGGTCGTCTGCTCAAAGGACGCGGCAGAGAGGAACGAGCGACGCGAGAGCGCGCTCTCCTTAATGCCGAGTACAATCTCGCGCGACTGCGGGACGAGCTTATTCGCATCCTCCATCTCTTTCACTGACTTAACAATTTCCCAATCCTCTACAACATCGCCAACAGAATAATCAGTATCTCCAGCATCAGTGATTTTCACGCGCGAGAACATCTGCTTCACTATGACCTCCAAATGTTTTCTTGAGACGGACGCACCCTGCATCTCGTAAATCTTTGATGCTTCGGTGATGATGTACTCCTGTACCATCGCGCGGCCCGCATATTCAAACAGGTCGTCAAGGTCGGCGGAACCGTCAGTGAGAATCTGTCCCTTCACGACGAGGTCGCCTTCTTTCACTAGCGGAACGCGCGGATATGGCGCGAGATATTCATACATTGAGCCGTCCTTCTTTCCCTGCCCTTCTGACGGCGCAATAACGATAATTTTCTCACGACCCTCTTCTTTTATTTCGGCGACGATGCCGTCCGACTTTGAGATAACTGCGGGATTTTTCGGCGAGCGCTTTTCAAACACTTCTTCAACGCGAGGGAGACCGCTCGTGATGTCTCCACCTACGGACGCCACACCGCCCTGATGGAAGGTGCGCATAGTGAGCTGTGTGCCCGGCTCGCCTATGGCCTGTGCGGCTACCGTGCCGACAGCTTCTCCAAGGTCAATCATTTCTTGGCTCGTGAGGTCCATCCCGTAACAGGTCTGGCAGATTCCGTAGCGCGTCTCGCAGGACATCGGAGAGCGAGAAACTACAGAAGTAACGGACGGAGCTGAATCAAGCGCCACTGCGTCTTCTGCAGAAAGGTAGTGGCTTTTTTTAAATAATACCGTTCCGTCTTGGTCAATGATATTTTCGGCGAGCACGCGTCCGCGCAGGGCTTCGGCATAATTAACCTGAATGCCGGACGCGCTAAGGCGATTAATCTTTACTCCGCGTTTGGTGCCGCAATCCTTTTCGGTCACGATGGAATCTTGCGCAACGTCAAAGAGACGGCGAGTGAGGTATCCGGCTTTGGCAGTGCCCAGCGCGGTGTCTGTTAGACCCTTTCTCGCGCCGTGCGTAGACATGAAATATTCAATGGGATTTAACCCTTCTATCATTGAGGAGATAATCGGGACTTCTATCGTCACTCCCGCGGTGTTTTGAATAAGGCCCTTCATACCCGCCATTTGAGTCAAGTTGCCGAGCGTTCCGCGGGCGCCGGAGCGTACCATGTCGGCAACAGAGCCCATCGGATTAAGTCCTTTTATGACAAGCTGTTCAACCTCCTGTTTCGCGCCCTGCCATATCTCAATGTTCATACGGCGCTTTTCTTCTTCAGAGAGAAGACCATTCTGATAATCGGTATTAATTTTTGCGACTTTTTCAGCGGCCCTGTCTATTGTCTCCGTTTTCTCTTCCGGCACGGACACGTCGTCAATAGACCAAGAAATGCCGGACTTGGTCGCATACTCAAAGCCGAAACGTTTTACTTTATTCACAATGCCCGGAACGGCATCAAGCCCGTAGCGCGCGATGCAGTCGTTAACGATGCGCGAGAGGACCTTTTTCGTAATGGTCTCGTTAATAAACGGATAGTCGGCGGGAAGAACCGTGTTGAAGAGTAGTCGGCCGACAGTTGTTTCAAACGGATGTCCGTCAAATGCCGCGTACTTCTCCTTTCCGGTGACAGGCATCACATTGATGTTGGCGCGCAAATCAATAGCTCCGTATTCGGAAGCGAGAATTGCCGAGTTCGGCGACGAGAAATGTTCCCCTTTTCCTTTTACCTTTTCAACCGATTTAGTAAGCCAGTAAACTCCAAGAATGATGTCCATCGGCTTGCCGATAAGGACGGTTACGTCTCCCGAACCGGGCTTCAGGATGTTCTTGTTGGCGCTCATTATATTCTCCGCTTCCCACTGCGCTTCTTCCGAGAGCGGAACGTGCACGGCCATCTGGTCGCCGTCAAAGTCCGCGTTGAAAGCGCTACAAACGAGCGGGTGTAGCTGTATGGCGTCGCCTTCAATGAGGCTGGGACGGAATGCCTGAATGCCCTGACGGTGAAGGGTCGGGGCGCGGTTGAGGAGTACATATTTTCCTGCAATTGCTTCTTCTAGAATTTCCCACACCTCGGCAACGCCGTCTTCAATAAGGCGCCCGGCGCCGCGGATGTTGAATGCGAGTTCGCGTTCCAAGAGTCCGGCGATAACGAATGGGCGGAAAAGTTCAAGCGCCATATGCTTGGGCAGACCGCACTCGTCGAGCTCTAGGTCGGGACCGACAACTATGACCGAACGGCCCGAATAATCAACGCGCTTCCCAAGAAGATTTTGGCGAAAGTATCCCTGCTTGCCCTTTAGATAATCGGCTAGCGACTTGAGAGGGCGGCGCTGGGCGAGAGTCATCGCGCCGGCTGACGCTCCGCTCTTCCTGATTGAATTGTCCAAAAGGGCATCAACGGCTTCTTGAAGAATGCGTTTCTCATTGCGCAAGATAACTTCAGGCGCGTGAATATCAATCAGCTTCTTGAGGCGATTGTTGCGGTTAATCACACGACGATACAGGTCATTAACATCAGAAGTCGCGTGCCGGCCGCCTTCAAGAGCGACCATCGGGCGAAGCGCCGGCGGAATCACCGGAATGCGAGTAAGGAAGAGCCACTCGGGGCGTACGTTTGAAGCGATGAGACCGGCGATGAGTGAGAGGCGCTTCGCGAGCTTCTCGCGTTCGGCGGCGCCGGCCTTTGCATACCGCGCGGAGAGCGTTTTCTCAAGTTCTTTCAAATCAAGTTTGCAGAAAAGGTCGTAGATTGCCTCCGCTCCGATACGCGCTTCAAAAAGGCCCCCGTATTTCACGGAGAAACGGTGATACTCAAGTTCGTCAAGAACTCTTCCCACTATGATGCCTTCAATCTCGGCCTTCGCGAGTGTCATCTTCTCTTTCAGAGCATCGCGCGCTTTATCGTTATCAAGCGACTTATATTTTGACTTGTACTCGCTTTCAAGTTCAGTGAGAAGGCGTTTCTTCTCGTCTTCAGCAATCTTTGAGACAATGTATCCGGCGAAGTAAATCACTTTTTCAATGTCAGTAGCAGAGGCGCCAAGCAAGAGCGCCATGCGCGATGGTACGCTTCGGAGAAACCATATGTGCGCGACCGGCGTGCAGAGCTCTATGTGACCCATGCGCTCTCGGCGGACGATTGAACGGGTGATTTCCACTCCGCACTTGTCGCAGACGATGCCCTTGTAGCGGATGCCTTTGTACTTTCCGCAGTAACATTCGTAGTCCTTTTCCGGCCCGAAGATTTTTTCGTCAAAGAGTCCGTGCTTTTCGCTCCGCTGTGTGCGGTAGTTGATTGTCTCCGGTTTGGTCACCTCGCCTGAAGACCATGCGAGAATACGCTCGGGAGATGCGAGGGCGAGACGGAGACCGTTCCAAGTGTCGCGCGGAGGAAGTTTTCGTGGAGCAAAAGCCATAATTTTAAATGTTTAAATGTTTAATGTCATTCACTCCTCCGGTTCGGGCGGCAAATTCAGAGGTTCAACGTCTAACGCAAGACCGCGAATTTGGTTGGTAAGAACTGCGAAAGACGCGGGAGTGCCAGAGTGGCTGATTGGCTCGCCTTTTACAATCGCGTCAAACGCCGCGGAGCGGCCTTGAATATCGTCCGACTTGATGGTGAGCATCTCGCGCAGAGTGTAAGCGGCGCCGTAACCGAGCAGAGCCCATACTTCCATTTCGCCGAAACGCTGTCCGCCGTTCTGTGCCTTTCCTCCGAGCGGCTGTTGTGTGATGAGAGAGTAAGGACCGATGGAGCGCATATGGATTTTATCTTCCACCATGTGGTGGAGTTTTAGAATGTACATATAACCGACCGCTACCGTTTGGGCGAATTCATCGCCTGTCTGGCCGTCGTATAACTTCATCCTCCCTCCGCGGGAGAAGCCCGCCGACTCAAGTTCACCACGAATCTCGTCCGGAGTAGCTCCGGCAAACGGAGGAACGACCGCTTGGTATCCAAGAGTATGCGCCGCGAGTCCGAGATGCATCTCCAGAATCTGTCCGAGGTTCATACGGCTAGGGACTCCGAGCGGAGTGAGAATGATATCAACGGGATTACCGTCTTTGTCGTACGGCATGTCTTCAACAGGCAAGACGCGGCTGATGACTCCCTTATTTCCGTGACGTCCCGCGAGTTTGTCGCCGACAGAAACATTTCGCACCTGCGCGACCGTAACGACAATTTTCTTTATGATGCCGCTCTCCAACTGGTCGCCTCCCTCTCTTGAAAAGATTCTCACGCCTATAACACGTCCGCGTTTTCCTCCCTCCATGCGCAAACTTGTGTCCTTAACATCCTTAGCTTTGTCGCCGAAAATAGAACGCAAAAGGCGCTCTTCAGGCGTGAGTTGTGTCTCGCCCTTCGGCGTCACCTTCCCAACGAGAATATCGCCGGGACGCACTTCCGCGCCGATGCGGATAACTCCTTCTTCGTCAAGATTTTTCAAACGCAATTCGCCGACATTCGGGATGTCGTGCGTTGTCGTTTCCGGACCAAGCTTCGTATCGCGCACAACACAATCAAAGTCCTCAATGTGGACGGTGGTAAACTTAGCCTCCTGCACCAGTCGTTCGGAGATAATAATGGCATCTTCGTAGTTCGCGCCGTTCCAACTCATAAACGCGACCTTCACGTTCTGTCCGAGAGCGAGTTGCCCTTGGTCGGTTGATGAGTTGTCGGCGAGAACATC
>JBBTWA010000003.1:0-1756 GCA_038063025.1 Patescibacteria group bacterium
GTATCTGGTCGTACACCGCGAAGCGCGACGGCGCTTCAATAACGCGAGTTTGGTTCACTGCCCCCTCTTTCCGTATCACAGCGCGGTATTTCATCAGTAATAATCGTAGCATGTAAAGACGGAATTTTATGTTAATATGAACTCGTGTTGAGACCATAACCCCTCTTAAGGATCTTTTTGGAGTACTGTGCAGATTACTTAAAAATAGGTTAAAAATTACCAAACTTTACATAATTCGAGAGTGTCGAAGGTAATCCACAGCTAGGGCTTGCACACTACTTAAAAATAGGTTAAATTTCACTTAAATCTAAGTAATCTAAAAAAGTATGCTTTTCAAGCTGGAAAAACCAAAATTAAACAAAACAGACACAGACGAAGGACTCCGATCTCTCAATGACCCATCGGCAGAAATGCGTGAAATTCTGCAATGGTCCGAAAATCCAAATTATCATTACTGGGATACTCTTCGCCATAAAGCAATCACCCTTGGCATTAAGCCGGAGGTTGCTTGGATGGCGGTAAAGATTTCTCGCGGGGTCGTGTCTCGTATGCGTACAACCCCTGTCAGAACAGAGCAAGGGAAACCTTTCGCGTGGCGGTCTATGGCACGACTCGATGCTTTCTTCCACGAAATAGATATGAGCTTGGGTGGCATGCTTCGCTTGCGCGGCATAGATCTTGATGAGAGATATCGGCAAGAGTTTATAGCACGTGGCGTGATGGAAGAGGCCATTGCGTCATCCCAGCTTGAGGGCGCTAATACAGCCCGTAAGGTTGCGAAACGCATGTTGATGGAGGGTCGGAAACCGGGCACGAAATCCGAGCGAATGATCGTGAGCAATTACAAAGCAATGCTTGCGATTGAGGAGGGTTATAAGAATGAGCCGCTCTCTCTTGAAATGCTTCTTCGTCTTCATGAAATCTTGACGGAGGGTACGTTAGAGGATACTAAAGATGCTGGACGGTTGCGTAAGGGTAAAGATGATGATGTATACGTTATCGATGGGAGAGGAACCGTTTACCATAAAGGTCTCGAACCCGTATTCGTGAGGAGAGAACTTGACCGACTTATTGTATACGCGAACGAATCGCTCGGGAACCCTAAACAATTCACACATCCAGTCGTTAAGGCTATCATGCTCCATTTTTGGATCGCATATCTGCATCCGTTCGTCGACGGAAACGGTAGACTCGCCCGCCTTCTTTTTTACTGGAGTCTTCTTCGTGATGGCTACTGGGGATTCACATATCTACCAATTTCGCGTGTCATAAAAGAAGCTCACTCGCAATATGGCATGGCTTATGTATACGCAGAGCAAGATGATGAAGACCTCACCTATTTTTTGGATTATCACGCTCGTAAGATTGAAGAAGCGTTGCGTTATTTTCGAGCCTATGTCACTAAAAAATCGAAAGAGCATGCCACACTACATCATGACTTGGTTGGTAGCTATAATTTGAACGATCGCCAGGTGCGCGTATTGCAATATCTCCATGCAAACCCGGGAGAATTTGTCTCGACAGCCTCGTACGAAAAGATAAATGGTATAGCGGGGCCGACGGCTGCTAAAGACGTTAAGCAGCTGGTCGGACTTGGGTTTCTTGATCGTCGGAAATCTGGCCGTACGGTACGTTACTATGCTACTCGAAAATTGACGGAGTTATTCAAGAAGTAAAATAATAAACTATTCGGTTACGGCACGGAGGACTTCTTCAAGACTCGTGATGCCGCGGGCGGCTTTGTAGAGGCCGTCTT
>JBBTWA010000004.1:0-3112 GCA_038063025.1 Patescibacteria group bacterium
TGATGATACTTATTGGTGTGCTTATTCTAGTAGTATAAGAATATGACTATTACTATCACTGTAATCTCGATTCTAGCTATCGCAACGTTGGTATGGCTAGTTAATCGGGTAATGTCCTTTAACGTTTGTCCGATCTGCACGGGAGTGTTCTTAACGTGGGTGTGGCTCATAATCGCACACACCATTGGCTATCAAGTCAATCTGATAATCCCCGCGCTTCTTATGGGCGGAACCGTGGTCGGCATCATGTATAAAATTGAGAAGAAATTCAGCGGTTTGTCGGCTAACAAAATGCTTCTCTGGAAAATTCTCTTTGTCCCAGCCGGCTTCGTTGCCGCATACGCTCTTCTGGAACAGTCCGAGATTGTGTTTATCATCGCGATTGCCTTTCTCTTCCTGGTATCGTTCATACTCTTACATTCCAAAAGCAGTACAACGGGCTCGCGCCCAGAAACGGTCGGGGACATTGAAAAGAAAATGGAAGATTGCTGCTAATTAAAAATTAAATTATGGAAACGGAAACAAAAAAGAGGACGATAGAAGATGTAGTTCGCGAATATGCGACGCCGCTAAGCATCATTGGTGCCGCAGTTGTCATCGCAGTATCGCTCTCCGCCAATCCCGCGCCGAAAGTAAGTGCCGACTCACTGCAAGAATCCGTTCTTCCTTCGTCTGGAGTTACACTGCCAATCGCGTGGGGTGATCTGGGTGCAAAACTAGTGGAAGTTGGTGCGATTGATCAAGTCAAATTAGAAGCCCTGTATAAGGACAGAGGAGGATTCCCAGATGAATATAAGAAGATGCTTGAGAAAAACATGAATGAAAAAATCGTCATCACAAGCTGGAACGCCGGATATCTCCTTAACCTCTTCTGGGCGCTCGGTCTCGCGAACAAGAACGTGATTCTTGAAGAGAAATCAGAAATGATGAACCCAGCGTATGGAGGTGCCGGCAACTTCGCATCAACCGGCGGTTGGACGCTTGCACGAGGCGACGCGATGAGTCACTACAATATGCACGCGCTCGTCACACTTACGGTAGAGCAACAGGATTTGGTAGATCGCGTGTCTCGCAATATCTATCGCCCTTGTTGCGGTAACTCAACCCACTTCCCAGACTGTAATCACGGCATGGCGATGCTTGGGCTATTAGAGCTTATGGCTTCGCAGGGAGTCGGCGAGCAAGATATGTACAAAACCGCACTCGCAGTAAACTCATATTGGTTTCCGGAAACATATCTCACCATCGCGGCCTACATGCAACAGAAGGGTGTTGACTGGAAAAACGTATCAGCACAAGAAATGCTGAGTGCAAATTATTCAAGTTCATCAGGTTACCAAGACATCTCTTCTAAAGTAACCCAGCCACCGCAGGGCACCGGCGGAGGCGGATGTTCGGCTTAGGTTATTATTAATTATCACAACTCTTATGATGTACGGACTATATAACGGCTATGATGGATGGGGCGCAGGAAGCATGATGGGCTGGTTTGGAGGCGGAATTATGATGATTGTCTTCTGGGTCTTGCTCATTGCTCTTATCGTGTGGATTGTGCGCGAATTCGGCGGCAGAAATCCAGTATCAAGCTCTCGTGCTCTTGATATTCTAAAAGAACGCTACGCGAAGGGCGAAATTAGCAAAGAAGAATTCGAGTCGAAGAAAAAAGATATCGCGTAAAGCAAAGGGATGCTAAAATAGCGGTTCTGACATCGGAACAAAACCAAAAAGCGTACACATTCCACGTGAACGGTATGCACTGCAGTGCATGCATCTTGATGACGGAGAGCGAATTGATGAACGTCCAGTATGTGACACATGCTAAATCAAGCCTTAAGACGCACTCTGTAGAAGTAATCGGCGATTTCGGCGATAAGCCGGAGTCTGAAATTGCAGAAGAACTCTCTGGTGTGCTCAAGAGGTACGGGTACACTCTTTCGGTAGAAAAAAAGGAGCACATTGAGGGATGGGGAGATTTCGTGTATGTACTTCCCATTGCTGTCGCCACAATCATTGGTTTTGTAATTTTGCAAAAAACTGGACTAACGAATCTGGTAACAAATTCAGATGTGAGTTATGGGACGGCGTTTGTTATCGGACTTATAGCATCTGTTTCTTCTTGTCTCGCTATTGTCGGCGGGCTTGTCCTCTCGCTCTCGGCTAGCTCTGCAAAAGAGGGAGGTACGTGGCGAACACAGACACTCTTCCATGTCGGCCGGCTCGGAGGGTTCTTCGTTCTCGGCGGTCTCGTAGGTCTGCTGGGAAACTCTTTGCAACTTGGCCTTACGGCCAATGTTGTGTTGGGAGGCATCGTTGCGCTCGTTATGCTCATCTTGGGTGTAAATCTGTTGGACATTTTTCACTTCACAAAAAAACTTCAATTTACTTTACCAACCCGATTCGGAAATCATGTAATGAACGGGAGCAATCACGACCATTATTTTGCTCCCATTTTGGTAGGCATCGGCACGTTCTTTTTGCCGTGCGGATTCACTCAGTCTATGCAGTTGTACGCGCTCTCCACAGGCAGTTTTATGCAGGGTGCGCTAACGATGACTGTCTTCGCGCTCGGCACTCTGCCTGTCCTGGCGTTTCTCTCATTCGGTTCTCTGAATATCGCGCACAAACCGTGGAAGGGAACCTTCTTCAAGACTGCCGGTATAATCGTCATCGCGCTCGCCCTCATGAATCTCGCAAACGCTCTGGCCACTGCCGGTATTATAAATCCGCTGTTTAACTTCTAGTATGAAATCGGTATTAATTTCTGTCGCGATAAGCGGAATTCTGATAGGAACCGCGTTTTGGTTCGTGTCAGCGAGACCGAATGCGAATGATGCGAATACAGAAGTACCAATCGCCACCATTATTGACGGCAAACAAGTTATAGATATCTCCGCGAAGGGCGGCTACTCTCCGCGCAGAGTCATAGCGAAGGCAGGTATCCCGACCATTCTGCGCGTGAGTACGAGGGGGACGTTTGACTGCTCGGCGAGTTTGGTCATTCCAAAACTCTCATATCAGAAATTCCTCCAGCCATCCGGAACGGAGGACATTATTATCTCCCCAGAGCAGGCGCAGGGCACCATGCAGGGCCTCTGTTCTATGGGAATGTATA
>JBBTWA010000005.1:0-3414 GCA_038063025.1 Patescibacteria group bacterium
TCTTACCACTTAAACCTTATTACTTTTTAAGACCAAGTTTCTTAATAAGCGCGTTGTAATGGCGCTTATTAGAATTTTCCAAATAGCGAAGATGCGAACGGCGGTCGGCGACCATCTGGAGAAGTCCCCTGCGAGAATGAAAGTCCTTCGGGTTCTTCTTCAAGTGCTTGGCGAGTTCGTCAATCTGCTTAGAGAGAAGCGAAACCTGAACCTCCGGAGAACCGGTGTCCGTGTCGTGCCTGGCGGTGCTTTTCATAACCGCCATCTTTTTCTTAGTGGTAAGCATGTATCGTTTACATTACCACGCCTCTTCTCTATTTGCAACTGTGTCGCACAATATTAAGTGTTACAATTCTAATATGAAAGCAGAGGATGCGAAGCGGCAATTCTTGGAATACATAGAGATAGAGCGCGGGCGCGCGGTAAAGACCGTTGAGAATTACGACCATTATCTCACGCGGTACTTCTCGCAGATGAAAATAAAGGACGTGAGTGACATTAGTGAGCAGAATATCCGCGACTTCCGCCTCTGGCTGAATCGCCAGTCTGGAACGAGCGGTGAATCAATGAAACGACGGACACAAAATTATTATATGATTGCGCTTCGCGCATTCCTGAAGTTCTTGCGTAAGCGCGAGATAGAATGCATCTCTCCGGAGCGCATAGAGCTCGCCAAATTGCCAGAGCGCGAGCTGGACCTTATCACTCCCGCAGAGCTCGCGCGCCTCATGGAGTCTGCACGAGGGTCGGAATTGGCAGATATACGTGACACCGCCATCCTTGAACTCTTCTTCTCTACCGGACTGCGCGTCTCCGAGCTCTGCGCGCTCAACTCCGACATTGATCTAACACAGGATTCGTTCTCTGTGCGAGGAAAGGGCGACAAGGTCCGTGTCGTCTTCATTTCTCCAACTGCCAAAAGTGCTTTAACTGCATATCTGAAAGCAAGAAAGGACATGGCTGAAGCATTATTTGTAAACATGCCAATCGGTAAGTCTATTCCTGCGCGTCTAACTCCGCGTTCTGTTGAACGTATTATTAAAAGATGCGCAGTCAAAGCCGGAATTACAAAAAAAGTCACCCCGCACGTCCTGCGCCACGTATTCGCCACCGACTTGTTAAGCAACGGCGCCGATATACGCTCCGTCCAACAGCTCCTCGGCCACGCCTCCATCAACACGACGCAGATTTATACACACATCACCGATAGTCATCTTAAGGAGATTCATCGAAAATTTCACGGTAAATCTCGTGGTTAAACGGCAAGCCCCGTTAGAAATCAGATTTCTAACGGGGCAAGAACCGCAACTAATCATTCTAATATTAAATCTTTCTATATTTCGCCGACCGTCAGAAGATAGGAAGTTACAAATACAGCATAGACCAACGTGATAAAATCAATCACATGCGTATCGTGTCGTGGAATGTGAATGGATTGAGGTCGCTTGCGAAGGATAATTATTGGAAGACTTTTTTGAAGACCGCGAAGCCGGATATTTTCTGCTTGCAGGAGACTAAGGCGAGTCCGGACCAGCTATCTGAAGAATTTTTGGCCCCAGCGGGCTACTCTGCGTTCTTTTCTTCATGTCAGATTAAGAAGGGCTACAGCGGTGTCGCACTTTATTCCAAGATAGAGCCTCTGTCTGTGATTTATGGAATGGGTATTAAAGAGTTTGACCAAGAAGGCAGATTTATTGGCGCCGAATTTGAAAACTTCTGGCTGTTGAACGCCTACTTCCCTAACGGCGGCAAGGGTCCGGAGCGCCTTGACTACAAGTTGCGCTTTTATGACGCATTTCTCGCGTTCGCAGAGAAACTTCGTAAACAAAAACCGGTCATATTCTGCGGGGATGTAAATACTGCGCATGAAGAGATAGACCTCGCTAGGCCAAAGGAAAACGAGACAAATACTGGGTTTTTACCAGAAGAGCGCGCGTGGATAGATGAAGTCATAAGCGCCGGTTACATAGACTCGTTCAGGCATTTTCATCCAAACACTAAAGATGCATATTCATACTGGGACTTGTTCACCCATGCGCGCGACCGCAATGTCGGCTGGCGCATAGACTACTTCTTTGTCGCGAGCGAATTTATAAAGCGTATGAAGAAAGCCGAAATCTTTTCCGACATCTACGGCTCCGACCACTGCCCTGTTTCCATAACTCTCTAAAGGACACTCCGGCTTATTCAGTGCAGGCACTTATCCACAGGGTGTCCTTTACAATGTCCTTTAATCTAATATGATGTCTGAAGAGACGGGAGTTCTTTACTGGCTCTTTCTATCGGCGTCAGAGTGCTATCGGCGAGAGTTCCTGCCCACGCTCGCGGCGTACCCGCTATACAAGCCATCCGGCATGGTTCCCCTTGGCGAGAAGCGCCAGACGCACATCAGTTATAGAAACAAAAGCTACCCACATTTCTCGGGTCGTTGGCACCATTTAACGCCCCTGCTCCTTTTACGCCTACGGCCACCACTTGGGTGGCTTTGTTGTTTCATGTGGAACACGGCGAGACAAAGTAGTAATTTTTGATAGTGTGCCAAGTGCAGCGAAGCGAAACGCTATCAAAAATTGCTACTTTGCTGAAGCATCAACACACGTGATGTTTCTCCATTATGTGCTTTATTTCCTCATCTTCCGCCGCTTCGCGACGCGACTTCCCTGCTTCTCCCAGCTTCTTTAGCTCGTCTTCTGGCAATTTAAGCAGTTCTTCAGTCCGTTTATCCAGATATTCTTCCGTATTCAAATCAACGTTATCCAATATCTCCTCTAGAAGAGCATTCAACGTCCAACCGATAACTGGCCCCGCTTTCACGTGGAACTTTTCCATAATGTGATTACCATCCGTCTTTAGCATTGTTACAGATATTGGGTCCCTAAGAGCTTGATCTACCATGGCCTTGTATTTACGAAACCTAAACGGCTGTTCTTTTGGTCTACCGGTCCCTATACGATCACAGATACGCAGATTAAGCAGGTCCTGTATGTTTTCCTCTCCAACGTTAACAATCATACGACGGACTGCAGAAAGAGTAATCTGCTCTGGGTCAGAGAAGAACATGTGCCACCTCACTAGTTTAACGACTTTTTCAATTGTATTATGTGAAAAGTGTAAGTCCTCCAGCGCCTTCTTTGTTACACGTGAACCAACTACATCATGACCATGAAAGGTCCAATCATCTTTTGCATCAGAACGCCGACGCGTCTCCGGCTTGGCTATGTCGTGATAGAGGCCGGCAAGGCGAATATTAAAACCCCATCCCTTATCGGCGGCGTGTTGCATAGTACGAAGATTGTGACCGAAGACATCATAGGAGTGTGCCTGATTCTGCTCCACACCGATACCGCGAATTAGATCCGGCACGATGTATTCAAGAATACCGAGCTGTTGAGCGAGAACGAGAGCGTTCATCGG
>JBBTWA010000006.1:0-1954 GCA_038063025.1 Patescibacteria group bacterium
TTCGCATTTGAAGAAGTGTTCGCGCTTCAAGTAGTGATGCAGAATCGCCGCCTCGCGCTTCTCTCTGAAAAGGCATTGCCGGTAGCGGTTGACAGAACTGCGCTCTCGGATTTCATTAAATCATTTCCATTCCCTGCAACTTCTGCACAAATGCGCGCAATTGACGCTATCGTCACAGACTTTGAAAAAACACATCCCATGCTACGTCTCCTAGAAGGCGACGTTGGAAGCGGTAAGACGGCAGTTGCCGCCGCGACTGCGTATCTGGTCGCTACGTCAAAGCCGACCGGCAGAATCGCCGGTACTCTGCAAACCGCATATCTCTGCCCTACTGAAATCCTCGCAAAACAGCATTTTTCTACCTTTGTTTCTTATTTTAAAGACCACCCGATACCAATCGGCCTTATCACGGGAAGCGGATGTAGAAAATTTCCTTCTCGTGTGCGTTATGAGGAGTCGGCGAAATTATCAAAACCTGCGTTTAAAAAAATGGTGGCGAACGGCGAGATACCGATAGTTATCGGCACGCACGCGCTTATAGAGAAATCGCTCTCGTTTAAATATTTCGCATACGCGATAATAGACGAGCAACACCGGTTTGGAACTATGCATCGGCAGAAACTCGCGACAAAGGGCGACATTGCTCCGCATCTTTTATCAATGACTGCAACGCCCATTCCGCGCACTCTTGCTCTCACTATCTACGGCGACTTGGATTTAACTCTGCTTGATGAAATGCCAGCGGGTCGTAAGTCGGTTATTACCGAAGTTCTCGGGCCGGAGAAGCGCGAACGGGCGTATGCGCGCGTGCGCACGGAGCTTACACTCGGCCATCAAGCCTACGTTATCTGTCCAAGAATAGATGAACCTGACCCACAAAAAGAACTCGCATTGCAGGCAAAATCTGTAAAAGCTGAAGCCACGCGTCTGAAGAAGGATGTATTCACGAGCGCAACTATAGAAATTCTTCACAGCAAGATGAAACCGAGTGAGAAAGAAGATGTTATGAAGAGATATGAGAATGGCGAAATAGATATTCTTGTCGCTACTTCTGTCGTAGAAGTTGGCGTTAATGTTCCAAACGCTACAGTGATATTGATTGAGGGCGCGGAGAGATTCGGGCTCGCCCAACTCCATCAACTGCGCGGACGCGTTTTGCGCAGTACACATCAATCATATTGTTTCGCATTACCGGAAACATTTGGTGAAGCAACAAGAAATAGAATGAAGGCGCTCACCACTGCGAAGAACGGTTTTGAACTCGCCGAATATGACCTCACTCTGCGAGGTGCCGGTGAGCTCGGCGGAGGTAAACAGTGGGGTGTCTCGGACATCGCGATGGAAGCATTAAAAAATATCAAGCTTGTAGAAGCCGCGCGCGCCGAGGCGGCGCGCGTCGTCGCTAGCGACCCGGAATTAAAAAACCACCCAGCCCTCTCTCTCCGCGCCTCTCTCGCCGACCGGCAGATGCATTTGGAGTAATCTTGCATGGCTTGCTTGTCGTCACACATATTTTCTTGCTAGAAAATTGCGCGACCCCGACTCGTCAGCCTCCGTCTCGGACAAGCTTCGCTTGTCCGCCCTCTTGGACTCGAACCAAGGACCGATCCGGTATAAGCGGATTGCTCTACCAACTGAGCTAAGGGCGGATTTGCTCATTCTACAATATTGTATCTCCGAACGCACAGTGCTAAGATGCAGTCTGTTTTGTTCCACACTCAACAGAAAGGAAGGCGAATGTCACTGCTACCAAGACTACGCAGACCAGTGAACCCACCGAAAGACTGTCGTCACGACCCGAGTTGCAGGAATGTTCGCGGCGCTGGGTTGCTATACGTGCTATGGCTAAGCAAGCTTACGACACACGTCCCGCGCATAGTGAAAAAGCGGAAGCGGCGTGCGACAAAAATGGTCGCGGCGAAAAAGAAATAATGAGGAGAAAGGCCTCATATGG
>JBBTWA010000007.1:0-1572 GCA_038063025.1 Patescibacteria group bacterium
GATTCTGCTCCGCCTTCTTCGCGTCCAGTTCCTGCCTGATAAGCTTGCGCTCGTCGTCCACCTTGATAAGGTGAACAAGGTCAACCTCAATATGCTTCTTGGCTGCTCCAGCCTTAATCAGTTCAATATTCTCCCGAATAAAGTGTATGTCCAACATGTTCCAAATAGTATACCAAATAAATAAAACAAGAACGCCGCGTCCCGTAGGCGCGGCGGTAAGAACACGAGAGGGGCGTTAAAACTTGGCGATGTCCATGGCATATGGCAGGTCGAGCGAATAGGCGCAGTGCATGCCCTTGCCGATTTTGTCAATTCCCGCTGGGTGCGAGGCCTTGCACCGCTGACCATGACCGCCGGTGTTGTGCGGGCAATTGACGTGAATGGCAATACTTCGCTCATCCTCCGCAAGCCGCGCATGCACGTCGACGCGAATGGCTTCAGCGAGAACTTCCTTGCGTTCGCTGTTTCGTCCTTTGCACAGGACGTGAAATACAACGGTTGTAAAGGGCATGGCATTTCTCCTTTGTGGGTTCATGCAACTAAAAATAGAATACACGATAATCTAATTTCGTCAACTATCCAAGACTTGGTGCTATAGCGTCATCTTGTGGATAGTAGATAGGTATCCCAAATAGTGGACGACCGTCATATATTGTGGATAGTGCGGTAAATGTGTGCGGCGGGATATACTGGAAGACATGGAAATTCGGGAATTGGAGAAGAGCGAGTGGCCGAAGCAGTTGCTGGAGATACCGCAGCCGCCGGAGAGGTTATGGGTGCGCGGGGCATTGCCACCTGCTGGACACAAGCTACTAACAGTAGTTGGCTCGCGCGCAATGACGCGCTACGGACAAGAGGCATGCGAGAAATTAATTACCGGTCTCGCGGGCTACCATATCTCTATCGTCAGCGGCCTCGCGCTCGGCACAGATACGTGTGCGCATAAGGCCGCGTTATCTGCCGGTCTTCATACTCTCGTAGTGCCGGGCTCGGGTCTTGGCGATGATGTTTTATATCCGAGAAGCAACAGGCTTTTTGCAAAAGAGATATTGGAAAAAGGCGGCGGAATGATTTCTGAATATCCTCCAGATGAGGCATCTCGCGTTCATTACTTTCCTGAGCGCAATAGAATAATGGTCGGGCTCTCTGATGCAGTTCTCATTATTGAAGCGGGACAGAAGTCGGGCACGCTTATAACTGCTCGTCTGGCAGGCGAATACAATCGCGACTTGCTTTGCATTCCCCATCGTATCGGCGACCCTCATTCGTTCGGTTCGCACTTATTTATCAGACTAGGCGCCGCGCTCGTATCAGAACCTATACATATATTAGAGGCTCTGCATATCACTCCGCGCCTGCCTGCGCAGGCAGGCGAAGCACCAAGTGACTTAGAAGATGCAGAACTAGTTGTCTGGAGTATGCTGGATGAGCCGATGACTCGCGACGATATCCTTCGTTCGACAAGCTCACGACAAGCCGCATTAGGACCGGGCGAAACTCTCACGGCCCTCGTTGCTCTGGAACTGCGTGGCCTTATAAAAGAAGAGTTTGGCGCGTGGCACCGTGCGTAAA
>JBBTWA010000008.1:0-1587 GCA_038063025.1 Patescibacteria group bacterium
AATAGATGACGACCGTCATATGTTGTGGATAGTGAGAGATATGGATGTCCTTTGTATGAATTGATGGAAAACAAAAAGCCCCGCGCATTTCTCCCATCCTTCCGGACGGAAAATTTAGGTTATTTCGGGCAATCTGTGTTTGAACCAAGTGTGGTAGTTATGTTCCCATCAAAACCAGTCGAGTCTACGCACCAGAATTTCGTGCTGTCGGTCGCAAGAGGAGATGATGCCGCAAATGCGACTGCAGAAGAATTGCAGGTTGTTGGCGTTATTCCAGTAGCAGTCCGTATGTTTGTGAGCGCGTTTACAACAAAAGAATCTGCGCAAAAGCCAGTATAGGCCTTACCGATATCGCTGTAGTTAATCCTCGCCTGTGTCTGGACTGTCGAGAGATTGGACTGAATATGAGCGTCTCTCGCTTTCGAGCGAGCAAGAGCTAGTGCTTGTTGCTGTTCTTTAGACAAATTTTGAAACGGATCAGGTTGAGTTGGAGGAATATTCGTTTCAGGCGCAACGGCTTCATTCGCATCCGTTATTGTGATTGGCACACTATTGCTTGTACCTCTCCCGTCTACAGAGACACTAAATGAATACTTGCCCGGTAGCACCGGTTCCCAAGCATGATTTCCGTTATATGCCAAAGACGGCATTGTCTCGATGATACTGAAATTACCTGGTCCAAGGGACGGATAATCTTCTTGTATTAAGGTACGTCCATTACTATCGGTAATCTTAAAAAAGACGTGATTCTTTTGAAGGCACTCTTGTTGAAGGCACTCACTTGTTTTGCAACTATTTGGATCACAGCTACTTGGATACACATAATCAAAATTTTTGCCGGCGATGGTGAACTTGGTTCCAGAGCCTTTCTCTGGATTCCATGGGACTATTCTAGTCGGAGAAATTGAATAAATCACTGGCAACGCTGTGGAATTTGAAGTCTGTGCTGTTGAAGGTACGGCCTGATTAGAAGAAATGACAGACGAATTTTCTTGCTTATTTTGTGTATAAACATATGCACCGCCACCAGCGAGAAAGAGTGCAATGACTATAAGGAGTAACGGAACGATAAAACCTTTTTGAGTGTTTTTCACGATGGGCTGATTATATCATTCCTATATACTGTACGTATGCGTCCAGAGGATATGGTTGAACAACATTTTACACGGCTGAAGAGCGAGCAAAAGAGGGCGCTCCACAAGCTCGGGATACGGACTATTGGCGACCTGTTGTATCATTTCCCCGCTCGCTATGAATCCGCCGGACAGATGGGGACGATTGCAGGGGTTTCTGCCGGGGCTGAAGTAACGCTATACGGCACTGTACGTAAGCCCGATATCAGGCGGACATGGAAGAGTCGTAGGCCGATAGCCGAAGCGTGGTTGGAAGACGCGTCCGGGAAAATAAAAATGATGTGGTTCAGCCAGCCCTACATCGCAAAAACTTTGCATGACGGAATGGTGGTCAAGGTAAGTGGAAAAGTAGCGGGGACAGGAGCGAAAATGTATCTCGCGAATCCTGCGATAGATAAGTCGCCGATCGCTCCAGACGAAGCGCATATAAATCTCTTCAATGAAAGTAAAGAGG
>JBBTWA010000009.1:0-1326 GCA_038063025.1 Patescibacteria group bacterium
GTGCCGGGGGAGAGAATCGAACTCTCATGCCTTGCGGCGATGGGTCTTGAATCCATTGCGTCTGCCAATTCCGCCACCCCGGCCGTGCCCTTCGAAGCTTCATGCGAAGTAGGGCCTAATTTGCACAATATCATATGTTAAAATATTCGCATGAAAGATGATGCTGCATATGTCCCTACAAAATACGATTCAATTTTTTGGATTGACATAGACAGGATACAGCCGAATCCGTATCAGCCGAGAAAAGAGTTCAGCGAAGAAGGTCTTAAGTCGCTCGCGGAGAGCATCCGCCAATACGGCGTGTTACAACCGCTCGTCGTGAGCCGTAGCGACGTTGAGAAGCCAGACGGATTAGAGAGCGTATATGAGCTTATAGCAGGCGAGCGCCGTTTGCGCGCGAGCAGGCTCGCCGGCCTGAAACAGATACCGGCGGTAATTCGCCATGGAGAGAACAATCTAACGAAACTTGAGCTCGCCATTATTGAAAACATTCAGAGAGAAGATTTAAATGCGATTGACAGAGCGAAGGCTCTCCGTAAGCTCATTGAAGAATTCGGCATCTCGCATGCCGAATGTGCGGCTAAAATCGGCAGGAGTCGGGAATATGTTTCTAATTCTCTGCGTCTCCTGTCTCTACCGGAGCACATGCAGGACGCGATAGTGATGAAAGAAATCAGCGAGGGACACGCGCGCCCATTGATGACGCTCAATGACCGTCCGGAGGAGCGCGAGACGCTCTTTAAAGAAATTATTTTAAGAAAGTTGAATGTCCGTTCAGCAGAACGCATAGCGCGCTCCATCGCGCAGGAACGCTCGCACAAATATAATCGTAAGTCCGCTGATATGGTAGCCCTAGAAAAGTCGCTCACCGAGACTTTAGGTACGCGCGTGATTATTGAAACGAATGCGGAAGGAGGGTGTCTCCGCATAGACTTTTTTTCTCCCGATGACTTACAACAGTTAGTCAACGCTCTCGCGGCAGAGCGCGAAAATAAAAAAGCGCAGGCAGGGAAAATTTTCCCTAATACTACGCAACTTTCTGAAGACCCTGTGCCAAAAGCCGCTCTGGAAGAACCGTCGGAAGACGATATTTATTCAGTTAGCAACTTCACTGTCTAAACTTGGATATCAGATGTCCAAATTTGCTGTGTTTCTTGCGTCGTGAAGGTTTAGTTGGCTCGGTCATACCAAGCGCAGAACGGATGTGCCGTCGCGCGAGAGAAGTGCGTACGATATCAAGCCATTTCGCCGAAGGATGTGCGGAATCGCGCCGTATTATCTCAACTACGTCGCCATTGCCAAGCCCCGTATCAAACGAGACTAGTT
>JBBTWA010000010.1:0-3510 GCA_038063025.1 Patescibacteria group bacterium
TCTTCGATGATTTTGCAATAACGAGGATTAAGTTCTGCAGTAAGAAAGTTCCGCTTTAATTTCCGAGCCACTTCAACTTCCGCGCCGCTTCCTCCAAAAAGCGGGAAAACGACATCACCTTCTTTAGTGGAAGCCCTAATCAGAAGTTCAGTCAATTTTTGAGGTATTTGGCACGCGTGTTCCGTTTTTTCTCGGCTCACATTTTTAACCAGATTAAATTCAAACCAAGAGTAAGGCATTCTGCCCTTTGAGCCATTCGCTAGATTTTGTTGAATTCTCCTATCTGTTGGATTTTTGTAAGGAAGGGCAACGTCATCTTTGAAAAATTTGTTATCGGCGTTTTTTCTTACATGCAAAATGCTTCTGTGTGCCGTCGTAAATCTTTTTGGCGTATGTCCTACATTTGTGTTGTAGACCCAAACATATTCGTGGGTATTCGGAAAATGCACATCTAGGTATTTAACGCGTAGGTGCGCATTTTGTTGCGGATAATTGAGCATAAAAAGATTGCCATTATCTTTAAGCACCCGCATGGATTCTCTAGCAAGTTCTATGTACCAGTTTATATAATCCTCAAACTTCTTTGTATAATTATTTTCTCCATATTTAATACCAACGTTATAGTCAGGATCTCCAAAAATCATATCTACACTATTGTTCGGCAAATCTTTCAAAACATGCATGACATCCCCGTTATAAACCCTATTAAGATAATCGGATATTTTACCTTTTTGCTTAGTGTCTTTTTTCACTGGTAAAACAAAATCTTGAAGTGATTGTCCTGTCTCGTTTGTTCTCAATATATCCAATAAAACGCCCTGCAATGCAAATTGTTGCCCGCTTTTAATTATAATCGGCTTATAGTTTTTATTTGCCGGTTGTAATCTAATTTGTCCTTTTTCTTTATAAAATGTTTTGAGAGTTGCTTCGTTCCCGTTAACTAATGCGACCACTCTGTCGCCATTTTCAGCAGTATTCTGCCTATTTATTAAAATCGTGTCTCCGTCATTTACACCTTCGTCAATCATGCTGTCTCCCTGTACGCGGAGAGCATACACTTCGCTTGAGCTCGGTAATCTGCTTTTTGGAATAGCGATAGTTTCTCTGCTTCTTTCTATTACTTCAATCGGTTCGCCTGCAGCTATTGTGCCGAGAAGTGGAATGTAAACCAGTTTGTCTATGTGAATTCTTGGCTCCATTCCTCGAGCCTGTCCGCGATGTTTATTCAGATACCCTTTTTTCTGAAGCGCTTGCAAATGTTCATGAACGGTTGCCACAGAAGACAGTCTGAATTTGACGGCAATTTCGCGGTGAGTCGGCGCTATTCCTTTTTTGGAAATCTGTTTATCAACATACTCCAATATTTTCTTCTGTTTCTTCGTCAACATACATCAAGTATACCAATACCCGAACAAAACCCGAAAGTTATCCACACATATGGATAACAAGGTTGAACCTTGTAGAAATATAAACCGTAGTTCGCGAAGGCGGAAGGGGTGGGACTTGAACCCACAAACCGTTTTTTACGCGGTTACGGATTAGCAATCCGCTGGCTTACCATTCGCCGCACCCTTCCATGCTTTGCACACTATCAAATTTAATGGGCGAGGGCGAGCGGGATAATGTGCTTTGCGCCGGCATCTTTTAACGCGTCAATGGCGGCTTGGAGCGTGGCGCCGGTGGTGAGCACGTCATCTATGATTATATATGTATAAGTTGGGTTGGCGCGGCGCGTTGCTCTGAACGCGCCGCGCATATTTTCTTCACGTTTTTCCCGCGCGAGTGATATCTGCGAGACTGTTTCGCGCGTACGGACGAGCAGTTTTGTGTCAATCGCGAACGCGCCGCCAGGCAGCTTGGCGGCGCGCCTTGCCGCTTCCTCCGCTTGGTTAAATCCTCTTTCTTTTCTTCTCTCTTTTCCTAGCGGTATCGGCACAACGCATGTGTAGGACGTACCACGTCCTACATCGTCGGCATCGCGTAGATAGTCGGCGAGGACGGAACCGAGAAGGCGGAACGCCCGTTCGCTCCCGTGATACTTGGCTTCGTGGATAGCCGCTCTCACTGACGCATCGCCAAAGGAGAGGATGGCGACGGTTCCTGGCCGAGTCTCCGGGACAAGCCGTGGTGCAGTCTTCGCGATGAATTCGTCGTCGGAGACATTGCGCAGAGCCATTTCGTCAACACGAGGAGGAAAGAGTAAATCCAGGAGCCACATCGTGGTATTATATGCCCAACATGTCTTTTTTCAGTAATCTATTCGCGAAAAAGGAAAAGAGCGTTCTCGGCGTGGACATCGGTTCCTCGTCGCTAAAGGTCGTTCAATTGCGGAAGGAGCGCGGACAGGCGGTTCTAGAGACCTACGGCGAACTCTCACTCGGCCCGTACGGCGGAAGCGAAGTTGGACAAGCCACAAATCTCTCGGCGGAGCAGATTACGGAGACTCTGAAAGACTTGTTGCGAGAGGCGCAAGTAACAACCACAAACTGCGGAGTCTCCATACCATTTTCGCGTTCCTTGCTTATCTTGGTTGAATTGCCGTACCGCGCGGATGCGCAGGAACAAAAGACCGTTATTGAGCTTGAAGCGCGCAAATACATCCCCGTACCGGTAAGCGAGGTGCAGCTTGATTGGTTCATCGTGCCGACTCGCGAACAACCAACAGCCGGCAATCAACCGGCAACCGGAGGAACAGTTGAAGTTCTTCTCGTCGCCGTCCACAACGACGAGCTTTCTCTGCTTCAGCGCGTAGTCGCCGCCGCCGGACTCTCCGCGAGTTTTTATGAAATTGAAATTTTCAGCACCATCCGTGCGACAGTTGATGAGCGCGTAAAGCCGGTTATGGTGCTTGATATAGGCGCGGCATCAACGAAAACATACGTCATTGAACACGGAGTAGTAGCCCTCTCGCATTCTACAAGCATCGGGAGCCAGGACATCACCCGCGCCATATCGGTTTCCAATAACGTTTCAATCGCCAAAGCAGAAGCGCTGAAAAAGGAAGAAGGTCTTGGAATCAGCAGTGCGACCAGCTCTCCCGAACTCGTTTTTTCGCGCATATTCTCGGAGGTCCGCAGGGTCCTAATGCAGTATGAGACATCGCATAAAAAGTCCGTCACCTCAATCATATTCACCGGCGGAGGCGGAGTGACAAAAGAGCTCGGCACTTATGCAAAAAACATATTTTCAATTGACGTGCACGTGGCGGACCCGTTTTCAAAAACATCGGCGCCGGCTTTTATGCGTCCCGTACTGCAGGAAATCGGCCCGGAATTTGCGGTAGCAGTAGGTCTCGCACTGCGCAAGTTGGAAGAGATCTGAGTTTTGCACAACGGGTTGCGCGAAACCCTGTCGTGTATAGCGTATAATGAGTGACAAATGGCTCTTCTTCCCACACTACCGACCTCGTTTGTCCCTCCATCGGCATCTTCGGCCGTTTCTGCGTACCGTTCCAACGCGCTAAGTTTTTTTGCGTACTTGATTTTAGGAATTGTTTTCGCGCTCGCAATA
>JBBTWA010000011.1:0-10193 GCA_038063025.1 Patescibacteria group bacterium
GAAATTGAAACCGTTTCCCCGACATGCTTTCCCAGCTCCCCAATAAGCGTCCGTTTCATATACCCTATAAAATAGCACACCCCGCGATGTTTTGCGGAGTGTTAAGTACTTGCATAACATACGTTACTGCAGGGCTACCAATTTGCGGGCAATTTTGAGATTTCGCTTCGCTTGCCGTTGATTGGCGAAGCGGGTCGCAAGCTCGACGCAACTTGAGCATACCTGGTTTGCTCAAGTTGTTTGGTATCATTGAACCTATGAGAAAAGAACAATTCGGCGTTGGAACGTTTGTTCATATCGTAAACAGAGGCGCGCACCAGGTGCCGATCGTTCGCGATGATAATGATCGTTGGCGCTTTCTAAAACTTCTCCGTTATCTCAATGATGCAAACGTTCCAAAGAATTGGGAGCGTGAGATAAGTCCAGATTGTATTAGAAATAATTTCTTCCGACCTTTGGATTGGGAGCCATCCGAACCGTATGTTTCTCTCATTTCTTACTGTCTCATGGACAACCATTTTCATTTGCTACTTAGAGAACTGGTTGAAGGCGGAATTAGTAAATTTATGCAGAGAGTATCAAAAAGCATGGCTTCGCATTTCAATGCCAAATACGGAGGGTCTGGAGCTTTATTCCAAGGCCCATATCGTGCCCGAATTGTGGAAGATGATGTTTATCTCCAATATGTGGCTACCTATATAAACATTAAAAATCCGTTTGAACGATATCCAGGCGGTTTAAACAAGGCGGTGGAAAAATTTGCTAAAGCTTATACTTGGGCGACGCAATATCCGTTTTCAAGCACTGCTGATTTTGCGGGGATTCGTTCATCATCTCTTATTGACCAAGTACTACGTCTGGAATTGTTCGCGTCTCCAAAGGAATTCTTGAATTCTGCACAAGAGCTCATGGAAGACCGTATTCTTCTTACAGACGAGCATCACTTTCTATCATTAGAATCCTGATCTTAAGTATACAAACGAATCATGAGCAAACCAGGTATGCTCAAATTGAGCATACCTGGTTTGCTCAACATCGATATAACTAGGATACGCCGATGGCGCGGCGGACGACTTCCATCTTAGATTCGCTCACGGCGCGGGCTTCGCGCTTACCTTTTATGAGGACTTCGTCAACAATGTCGAAGTTGTTCGAAAGTTCTTCATACTTGGCTCGCATGGGCGCGAAATACCTGTCTAAATCTTCTATCAGCATTTCTTTCAACGCTTTGTAGTTACCGCGATTTTCTTCATAAACAGTCCCCAACTCATTTTCGCTACGGACTAACTTGTGAATCGCATACACGTTTTCAGGACGTTCGCCCGAAGAGTCAGTAACGATACCCATAACGCATTTCGCGAGCTCGTCACGCGATGAAAAAAGAGGAATTACGTTGCCGTAACTCTTGCTCATCTTTTGGCCATCTGTTCCTGGGACTACTGCTACGTCGGGTAAGATATACGGCTCTGGAAGCTTGAAGACTTCTGTTTTAAAAACTCTGTTAAACTTTTCCGCCGTGTCGCGCGCGTACTCAATATGCTGTTTTTGGTCGGCGCCGACCGGAACGACTGCCGCGTCGTAAAGCAGAATATCTGCCGCCATCAGCATCGGGTAATTAAATGTGCCAACACTTATTTCTTTACTCTTCGCTTCTGCATCCTTAAACGCATGCGCTCGCATGAGATACGGCATCGTGGTGACGGTGTCAAAAATCCATGCGAGCTCTGTATGCGCCGGCACATCTGATTGTTTAAAAAATATAACTTCCTTCGGGTCTAGTCCGACAGCCAGATACGCCATCACGAGCTCGCGGGTGCGGCGCTTCATATCCTTGGCATCCTGCATCGTATTCAGCGCGTGATAGTCTGCGACAAATATAAAACACTTGTATTTATTGGTTGCAGACAATTCAGCAAGTTGGCGCATAGCGCCGAAATAATTGCCGATATGTATATCTCCGGTCGGCTTTATCGCGGAAACGAGAACTGGTTTTTGTTCGCTCATATTCTAATAAGATACCACGTCTTGACACCTCCGAGTAACAGCATACTATATGGGTAGAAGCCGTTGAAGAACTGTCTTCGCCGGCGATAATGCGAGGAGGTGTACGATGAGGAACCAACCGTTTTTGCGCGAAGTGATAATCCTGTTCGTGATAGGTGTGTTCTTTGGCATCTCGCGATATTTCTTTGAGCCGTCAACGTTTCAAAGAGAGGTGCTGATGGACTACTTCATCGTCTTTACGACGATGGCGATCTTTCTTGCGATTTTCAGCATCCTTCGCGGCTGGAAGAGACGTTTTTGAACCGCCGCGCCGCACCTAAAAAGGCGGCGCCCTCATTTTAAAATGAAAACGGCGCGAGCTCTGGAGAGCAACGCGCCGCCTTTTGAGAGAATGACTTGGAAGGCTAGACCTTGCGGACTATAAGGAACCGGTTCTCCTTTCCGCCTTCATGATCGTCCCACTCGCGAGCGAGCGGAGCGAAAATGTATGCCATGCCACTGCCCATACCTTGAAACTGAGCGATAAGAACTGATGCTGTGGTTCCAAGTCCGACGATGTATTTGAACTCGCCATGCTGGGTCACGTGCGGATACTTCGTGGCGAACGCGAGCATGTGATCGGTGTCAGCGGGTTCCCACGGATTGGTTTTGTCTCTCGACGCAATTCTCCGTAAGACACTCGCGCGCGAAACGCCAGCTGGAAGTTCAAGCAGACGGGCCTCAAATTGGATGGGGTTGCTGATGTGTCGTGCAAATGAAGGTTCACCTAGGTCGATGTACCAAGGGAAATTCTTCTTGCACATCGCGATGCGCCCCTCGACAGATATGTGATAATCCACCCTGAAGCGGAATATGCCGATTCGTTCGAGATCCAGTTTGAGTGCCTTGCAGACAGCAACACGATCGGTAAGATCGGCCTGCTCATTGAAGAGGTCGGCGAGGATGCCGCTTGCAAGGACTTTCTGAAAGCGAGCCGGTGTCATATTGCGCTCGTACATGAGGTCCGTGAATTTAGTGAGTTGGCCAGAAGTGTAAGCACTTTTGTTCATGTGGAAGTTCTCCAGTATGAACGCTGTCCCTTTCGGGGAGCGAGTGCTGATGGCTCCGAGACAATCTCGGTTTGCCACAGCAGAGAAAGGCTTAAAGAAGCCACTTTCTGCTATGGCAAACTATCAAAGAACAATAGCGATAGTATACATGACTATTTCTATTCGTCAAACTCATGAAAAACAGATTTTGGTGCGCCGGGTTGGATTCGAACCAACGTAGGACTATGTCCGCGAGATTTACAGTCTCGAGCAATTGACCGCTCTGCCACCGACGCAATGCGGTTACTATAGCGGATTTCGTGATTATTTCAAAACGAGGATGAGGACGCCCTGTTTGCCGCGGCGGACGAGAGCATGCCCGTTAGAAAAGTCACCGAGATAAACTTTCTGGTCTGGGTCTGTAATCGCCTGACCGGAGAGCGTAACTCCCTTCCCTTCTATAAGTCTTCGTGCGTCTGACTTTGACGTTGCGAGACCGCCAGCTACAAGAGCTTCCACAAGCGAGTACCCTTCAGCAAGGCCTCGCCTTGCTAGAGGGACGGAGGGGGCTTCGGCGAGAGCGACTGCGAGAGCCTCGCGCGAAAGCTCGTTAAATGAAATGTCGCCGAAAAGAGCGTCGCTCGCGGCAGCGCACTGCGCTGTGGCCGCCGGACCGTGCACAATCTCGGTCACGAGCCGCGCGAGCGTCTCCTGCGCTTGCCGCTCACCCGGTTTGCGCGAGTGAAGCTCCATAAGCGCAGATATCTCTACGAGAGACAAAAATGTGTAGACCTTCAGATACTTTTCAATATTTGCATCAGGAAGATTTATCCAAAATTGATAGAACTGAAACGGCGAAGTCTTCTTCGCGTCTAGCCATATAGAATTGCCCTCGCTCTTGCCGAACTTTTTTCCTGTCGCGTCAGTCACGAGAGGTATCGTGAACGCGTACACGTCTTTGCCGAGCTTTTTATGAATCAGGTCTATGCCGGAGAGAATGTTCGTCCATTGGTCGCTGGCGCCCACTTGCAGATTTACTCCGTATTTTTCGTGAAGCGTAAGATAATCCAACCCTTGCAACAGCCCGTAAGAAAATTCCGCATATGAAATACTTTCATCCGGCGTTTCTATGCGCCGCTTGATTAGGTCGCGCTTAATAAGGTCATTTATCGTGAAGTACTTTCCGATATCACGCAGAAACGACAGAAGTTTCACCTTTGTCAGCCAATCTGCATTGTCCACGAGTCTAAACGACGTGCGGCCCAACACTTGTTTGAACTGCGCTTTAATTGAGCGCGTATTTTTCGCAACGGTTTTTTCATCCTGCATCGGTCTCTCTCCAGCCTCTTTGGGGTCGCCGATCATTCCTGTACCGCCGCCTGCGAGAAAAATTATTTTGTGGCCCGCATCAGCGAGGCGTTTCATCGTGAGAATGGCGGCCAAATTGCCTATTTGCATCGAGTCAGCGCTCGGGTCGAAGCCGCTATAAGTCACTCGCGGCTCGCCCAAAATCTTTTCCAGCGCAGTTGACGACTGCTCTATAAGCCCCCGCGCCTTAAGCTCTTCAGCGAGTGTCATATGTAAACTATACCACGCAAAAACAAGGTTCAACCTTAAATCCCGAATTTCAAGGTTGAACCTTGTTTTTAGCGCGCGAGGAAGAAGAGGCCGATGGCGGGGGCGATAAACCACCAGAAGAAGTATTCAGCTGGGGCGAAGAGCGCCGAGACTGCCGGAGTGAACGTATAAATGGCGGCTACCGGGAATATGTGGAATGCGAGCGCTATAAGAAACGCCGCCCCGAGAAATGAAAGAATGATTGTCCCGAATATTCCCACATATAAGAAATCAGAAACAACAACGCGGCGTAAAATTATGTAGAACACGAGCGTAAGTCCGGCGTATAGAGCGACCTGCGCGAGGAGCGCCGTCATCGCTGGTGCAGTCGGAAAATATGACATAAATGGAAAGAGCTTAAATATCGCAAAACCTGCATAGAACGCGATTAAGATAGAAACGAGCGTGGCGCGGCCGATATACCATGCGAAGAGAAAGAAGAGTGAAAACAGTATAATAATTATTAGAAAGTCGCTCGCAGCGTTCCACGCCGTAAAGGCGTATGTCGTAGCGAGCTCATTCACCTTCGCTATTCCGTCAGTTGCGGTCATATTATTAGTATACTGCTTTCTGCTTACAGTTTACTGTTTACTTGTTCACAGACCTTCTGATTTTAGGTCTTCAAGAGACTTGCGGGCCTTAGAGGAGAGCTTGTGCGGGAGGGCGACTTCTAGGCGGATAATTAAATCGCCTCTGCTGTCATCAACTGGAATGCCTTTCCCGCGCACGCGCAGAAGCTCCTCGGCGCGCTTCATCGGCGAGATCTTCACTTCAAGCGTCTTTCCTTCCAGTGTCTCTATTGAAACAGTCGTGCCGAGCAGAGAGTCGGTGAGCTTCACCGGCAGATTCATAATCAGGTTCGCGCCGTCTCTGCGGAATGTCGCGTGGGGCTTAACATGCACTTTTACATACAAATCCCCGGCTACTCCAGTCTTGACCGCCTCACCCTGCCCCGTCAGTCGTATCATTTCACCGTGGTCTATGCCTGCGGGAATGTTTATTTTTATTTCCTCCTGTCTTCGTAGAGTGCCGCGCCCCTTGCATTCGTGGCATTTCTCTTTCGGTATCTTACCGCTCCCATCGCAGACGGCGCATGCGCGCACAGAAGTGAACTGCCCGAGAATGGAATTGCGCGTCTCGTGGACTCTGCCGCTCCCGTTGCATATCGCGCATTTCTCTAATTCCGTGCCGTGTTTCGCACCGTTTCCTCTGCAGAGCGCGCATGTAGAAACTTTTGCAATTAGAACGTTGCGACTCGTGCCGAAGACCGCGTCTTTAAAAGAAATTTCCAAGTCAATAGAAATGTCGCGTCCTCTTGGCATCTGCTGTCGAGCACCGCGGCCCGAGAATATATCGCCAAAAATATCGCCGAAGTCGAACTCTGCACCTTGTCCACCGAACCCTTGTTGGAAGCCGCTAAAGTCAAATCCGCCAAATGGATTACCATGACCGCCGGCTTGCCGTGAGCTCGTAGAACCGGCGAACGCCTGACCGTATGTATCATATTCGCGCCGTTTTTTATCATCACTTAAAACCGAATACGCCTCGGTAATCTCCTTAAACTTCGCCTCGTCAGTACCGCCCTTGTCTGGGTGGTACTTATGCGCGAGCTTACGGAACGCTTTTTTAATGTCGTCCTGCGTCGCTCTCTTATCAACTCCCAGCACATTGTAATAATCCTTAGTTGTAGCCATTTGCGGACATTATACTCTTCTTGTATTTTCTATGCAAAAACAAAACGGCGCGAGGCGAATGCGCCGATAAGAGAGTTGAGAGACGTTTGGAAAGACGCTAGAGACTCTGGTGTTATACGAGCGAGAGCGAGACCGCGGAGCATTAGGAGACCTTCTTCATAGGCCTCCGGCCGTTTGGTGGTATGCAACGCCTCGAGAGTACGGTATGCGCGCGACAGAGAATCTTCGTAGCGGGCTTCGTCTCCCTGCCCTGCTGCCGTTATACAACGAGAAACATCGGCGCCGAGATTTGCGAAATAAAATGCAGCATCGCGTGTCATAAACCTAAAAACGGTACGGCGAGCGCCGCGACCTTACGCACTGCTTTACGGATTTCTTCGTCCATTATTTCCATACTCCGATTCCCCTGCAGAGGACGGATGTTGATAAGCGAATTATATTCAATCGCTTTATCTCCATGCTCCTTTTGATATATGTTGAATCCCCAAAGATTTTTCTGCTCTGAGCCATCTTCAATAAGGCGATTATTCGCGTCAATGTGCCACTCCCCTCCGAGCGCGACCACAGCGCGCGAGATATCCGCTACTCCTTTCACGAGCGAGATATGCCACTCTTTCGCGAGCGCATCAAGCGTCTCTCTGTCTATAGGTTCGCGCGCAACGAGGATTTCCATTCGCCTATTATAACGTATTAAAAATATCCCCGCACTTTTAAGCGTAAGGCACTATTCCAAATAGTAGACGGTCGTCTACTATTTGGGATACTAACTGATTTTGCTTTTTATATGCAAAGCAAGGGAATTATCTTGTTCGTTATTGTCCACGACCGTTGGACATAACGAACATTAGGTTTTGCGAAACAAAACAAAACGGCGCGAGTGTTCCGCGCCGTATCGCCCCACGCAATCCGTTGACTTATTCAGCCAACACTTCTCCTCTGGGTGCGCCCATCCAATTCCTAAAACTAACGTGGCGTGTTGATTTCAACAAGGAACGGCAACGGACGCATTCCGGCCCCCTATGCCTATCCAAGATACGGAAATCGCGTTTCCCAGGGATTCTGGGCCACCACCACAGAATATCGCAGTTCGAACAGTAACCGTGATTGTGGGTCTTGGAGTCAATAGTTGCTGTCGCCAGTGTTATTTTGATGAACTGATCTATGCGACGTCCTGTATCGATATGCAATACAACATCGATACCGGTAAAGTGCCCACCACCATCTGTTCTGGTTTTGATATAAGCGATTCGCGACGGGTCAAGTCCGAAGTGGTACGCACATGCAAGCCGTTCTCGCTGTTCGTTGGTCGTGGCTGTACGGATTTGTTCAATCAAACTCGGTGGAGATTTTGTATACATGAACACCCCTTAAGGTTGGTTTCCGGAAAGTGCAACTTAAACCCGCACGAACTATACAAACAATATGGTCATAAATCAAGCCCGGCAATACCGAGGGCGGCCCTCGGCAAAATGCTAATGTTACGGCTTCTCTTTGAATTCGGCGTCCTTCGGCCCTGCGGCAGGGCCGTCAGGACCTTCGCTGCCTCCGGTCGGAGGATTCTGCCCGCCGCCGTCTGACGGCGGCGGTGTTGTTTGTTGGTTGTTGTTTGTTGGTTGTGCTTTAGCCGCCATTGCTTCGCCAATCTTAGAGAGCGCGGACGAGAGCGCATCGGTCGCGGTCTTGATGGTCGCGGGGTCTTCGCTACTGCGTGCGGTCTTCAGCGCGTCGATCTTGTCCTGTACTTCCTTCACCACTTCTGCTCCAGCTTTTTCTCCATGTTCTTTAATCGCCTTCTCTCCAGCGTAGACCGCTTGGTCTGCGATGTTGCGCGCCTCTACGAGCTCTTTACGCTTGGCATCATCAGCAGCATGCGCTTCGGCGTCTGCCGCCATCTTCTCAATGTCAGCCTTGGAGAGACCTGTGGATCCTTCAATGCGAATACTCTGTTCTTTACCGGTTGTCTTCTCTTTTGCTTTTACTGTCAAGATTCCAGACGCGTCAATGTCAAACGTTACTTCCACCTGCGGCATACCGCGCGGAGCCGGCGGGATACCGTCCAGCATAAACTTACCGAGCGATTTATTGTCTGCGCTCATCGCGCGTTCGCCCTGCGTGATATGTATCTCTACTGACGCTTGGTTATCTGCTGCAGTGGAGAACGTCTGCGAGCGTGACGTTGGTATAGCAGTGTTTCTTTCCACAAGTTTTGTCGCTACTCCACCCATAGTTTCAATAGAGAGCGAAAGCGGTATGACATCTACAAGAAGAATATCTTTCACATCGCCCTGAAGAATGCCCGCTTGAATGGCGGCGCCGATGGCGACGACTTCGTCCGGATTAACAGTCATGTTCGGCTTTTTGCCAAAGAATTTCTCAACCTCTGCCTGCATCTTCGGCATGCGGGTCTGACCGCCCACCAAAATAACTTCGTGAATATCGCCAATCTTAAATGGCGATGCCTCCATCGCGCGCTTGGTTATATCCATCGCTCTCTGGATAAATTCTCCGGCGATATCCTCCAGCTTCGCGCGCGTCATCTTAATCAGCATGTGGCGCGGACCTGATGCATCAGAGGTAAGGAACGGGATGTTAATCTCCGTTTCCATCGCGCTAGAGAGTTCTATCTTCGCTTTTTCTGCGGCTTCATCCAGCCGTTGTCGAGCCAATGCGTCAGTGCGCACATCTATCCCGCTTTCTTTCTTAAATTCGTCAGCGAGCCAATTAATAATCTTCTGGTCTATATCCTTACCTCCCAAATGCGAGTCCCCGTCTGTGCTCTTCACTTCTATGACATCCCCGCCAACTTCTAGAATAGAGATGTCAAAAGTCCCTCCGCCGAAGTCAAATACCGCGATTTTCTCGTCCTTCTTCTTGTTAAATCCATATGCGAGCGCTGCGGCAGTCGGCTCGTTGATGATGCGCAATACTTCAAGACCAGCGATCTGTCCGGCGGCCTTCGTCGCGCTTCTCTGGTCGTCGTTGAAATAGGCGGGCACAGTGATAACCGCCTGTGTAATCTTCTCGCCCAGCTTCGTCTCAGCGTCTGCCTTTAATTTACCGAGTATCATCGCTGAAATCTCTTCAGAGCGATACCACGCTTCTTTATCTCCCTGCGCCATCTTCACTTCCACCCCGCCGGTCTCGCCCTTGCGCATTTCAAATGGCACGACAGCCTTGTCTTTCTGCACCTCCGGCTCGTCAAATGTGTGGCCGATAAAACGCTTAATCTGAAAAATAGTATTGAGCGGGTTCGTGATGGACTGACGCTTAGCTAATGTGCCGACGATTCTCTCACCAGTCTTCCCTATCGCTACTATAGAAGGCGTAGTGCGTGCGCCCTCGGCGTTCTCTAAGACGCGCGGCTCGCCACCCTCCACGATCGCCATCGCCGAGTTAGTAGTACCCAAATCTATACCTAGAATTTTCGCCATAAATTAAAAAATTAATCGCTATTAAAGTGACCTACTCTAACCTTCGCCGGACGAATTATGTCATCTCCTATTCTCCAACCTTTTTCTAATACTACAGTAACAGTGTCGTCATTTTCAAGTGTGTCAGTCGTGTCCTGCCCGAGCGCTTCGTGAATCGCTGGGTCAAACTTCTCGCCAACTTTCCCGACTTCTTCTAACCCAAGCGAGGCGAACGCTCCCTCCAACTGTTTGGCAATACCCATAAACCCTTCGGGTACATCCCCATGCTCTTTCGCACGTTCTAGTGCATCAAATGCAGGTAGTAAAGTCTCCACCGCCCTTACCTTACCTCTTAACTCTGAAGTTTTGGAGTCGGTTTCAAAACGTTTTAGAGCGTTCACATAATCGGCCTTCGCCCTTTGCCAGCCGTCCATGTATTC
>JBBTWA010000012.1:0-1073 GCA_038063025.1 Patescibacteria group bacterium
TGCGAGAGCCTGTCTTCTTCCCCTTCTCCACGATATCTGCGAGCGAGAGCCGCCAGTCGTATGCAATCGGCTCCCAGTCGGTTATCGTCTCATTCGCTTTCAATTCGTCCATATCAGAAATAAATGACGCGTAGAAATCTTTTCCGCCGACTGAATCCAGAACGTCTTTTTCTTTAACATATATGTCGCTACGCGCGCTCGCGCCATTAGCGTCAAGAAACAGGTCTCGCACATCGTCGTTGCCTGCGCCGCGCAGGAGACTAGCGAAAATGCCTTCATCCAAGCCGGGCTCCCAGAGCCTGTCCTCGCATGCGGATAAATCGGCATCACATCCGTCTTTCGGACGATACAGATGCGAGCCCTTGATGCCTGGCAGGAAGAGTACATTGGAATTGCAGTTAGCCGTGCATTTCGCAACTGCGTCTTTATCGGTAATCGTAAAGCGAATCGTTCCTAAAAATACATCTTCGTTTGAATCCGCGCGTGCCGGATGACCAACGATGAATCGTAAAGCCAATTTCCAAAATGACCCTTTATCCTTCATAAAAAGGAGCGGTGGAGGTTCGCCGTATATATCCAGCTCATACACTCCAGACTTTTTCCAAACAAGCGCATTCTCCGAAAATCCTCTCAATAATTCCACAAACTCCCGCGTGTTCGGATTTGCGGCATCCGGAATGTAGTACAAAGTGCCGAATGGCATATAGTATTCTTCGCCTGCGTATTCAATCTCGGCCTTCTTTGCGGCATTAAGCTCCACCGCGTATATTCCGCCGTCAACTATCGTTATCCTGTCGTCAGAAATGGTTTCGTAAGTTTCCTCGTCGGTGACGACATTTCCCCAGATGAGCTGATTGGCATTTGTCTGCGCGTTGGCAAAAGACGGGAAAAGAATGACGCATAAAAAAATTAACGTGGAGCATCTGCAAATGCGCATTAGTTATCACTATAGTATTTTTTGGCACAGTGCGGTTATACTATGCACAATGAACGATTTAAAAAATGCGCTTAGTGGTGTGATGAAAGGTGAGGTCGATGACAGCGGGAGCGCGCGCCGCGAGGCGGCGCGCGAC
>JBBTWA010000013.1:0-3737 GCA_038063025.1 Patescibacteria group bacterium
ACGCCAATAAAGCGTCTCGTATGTACCCTCGCCGCCTCCTTTTCCGCGCTTCTTCTTCAATCATTCCCATATCAACAAACTACCACGGTCGTATATATTAATTGATATAGGTTGTGGACAATAAATACCTGTAAACATCGCATTGACTGTCCCGTGGACCTTTAAACTTTTTTAACGCAAATACTTGGTCTGGTTTGCCATGTGCTCGGCGTAGGTGCGGGCATAGTGCATTAGGTTGTCAGAACCTGTTAGGTAATAAAGATAATTTGTTTTTGTTGGATGCAAAGCCGCCTGGATACTTTCAAGGCCTGGATTAGATATAGGCCCAGGCGGGAGACCTATGTGAATGTAGGTGTTATATGGCGAATCCACTTTTAAGTCTTCAAACGACGGCGAATAGGTGTCGCGGTTAAATATATAACCGAACACGGCGTCTACTTGAAGAGGCATTCCGCGTTCCAAACGAGTCCATAAAATTCCGGCGACGATGCGTTTATTTTCATTTGTTCGCACTTCTTTTTCAACCAGAGACGCAATGATGACAATGTCGGATAGAGAATGTCCGGATGCTTGTACATCATCGGACAACGACTCTATTTTTGTATTAAAATTCTCTCGCATTGTAGAAATTATCGTTTTAGCGTCCGCCGAAACGGGAAAAAGATACGTGTCCGGGAAAAGATATCCTTCTTGTTGTCGTCCATATGAAAGAAATTCTTCTGCGGAAATATCGGGAAAAGCTTCCGCAGTCTTCAGTGCAATATCGCGCACAGTCACACCTTCTGGAAACGTGATTCTAATCGGAGGAAGCTTGTAATCGCCTGTGATTAATCTGTACGCCACGGCGAGCAGATTTTGCGGCATTTTAAACAGATATGCGCCGGACTGCACGCGCGAACTCGTTCCTGAAATTTGCAGTATCAGATTCAAAATTGACGGGTATTTGATTACTTTTGCGTCAGATAATTGTTCAGATATTTCTGATACGGATGCCCCGCGGACAATGACAACAATGCTGTCCGATGGAAAATCCTGCGGTGGCGCGAAGACAATCGTGTAACCGACGACGAGAATTATCGCAACGGCAAACGAACACAGCCACAACAAATAGCGTTTAAAAAAATCCATGCAATCAAGTCGGCAGATTGGACGGAGCTTCGCCTGTGGCAGACTGGATGCGCCCGAGACCCGGCGTCTCTACGGAATGCGACGGGATGTGAAAGACGGTCGCCAGTTCTTCTGTAGAAAGAACCATCGCGTCTTTTGGCAATATTCCGTATGCGAACGGGTCATAAAAAAACTGTCGCCGGCGATACGCTTCCACCAACTTTCGGCTGTATCGCGCCTTCGCTTTGCTGGCGAATATTTCCCACGGATAATCGTCAAAACGCATATGCCACGCGGAACCGCGGATTCCGTTCCATCCTTCGGAGCTGAACGGCTTAAAGAGCGATATCATGTGCGTAATCATAACGGGATTGAATTTCTCCGGTTTCGCGATATAGACGCCGCGCGCGCCGACATCAAAGCCTTGCTTGGACACATTGCGTTCAATCGCCGCCATTTTTTCCGACTCGCCTTTAGTCGGGTTCGGGAAGCCTGGTACCTCCTTGCCTGTTGTCGGGTCCAGGTACGGAGTGCGGGTCGCCTTGCGCATTTCCTCCACGAGCTCTTTCGCCTCATCCTTCCACGTACGCGAACTGCCGAACTTGTTATTGTTATATTTCTCGCCTTTGTGCATCCTGATTATAAATTGCAACCAGAGGTACTCCCCCTTCCCTATTGAACCCATAAACTCAATCAGGTTCGCAAGCGGGTCAACTTGTTCCGGCTCTTCTTGTATCTTGTCCAGCCCGTACTCCACATAGGTTTTTATAGGAAGGGGGTCTTTATCGGTATGTTTGAAGTCACATCCCCAAACGCCCCACTCTTCAGGCTTTGCGGAGATGAGCCGCGTATAATCAGGCGCCTCCAGTACCTGAACTCCGGGATACTGCGCGTAGAGCTGCGACTCAACCATTCTGCGTAAATTGGCGCGCGTCCATACGAAAAAATGCACTTGGCCCTCAAACGAGGCTATTTCCAAAGAAAAAAAAGCCCGTATGCCCCCCTTAAACCAACGCACATACCAAGTTGACTCCCCTCCTGAAAGATGCAGAGTTGAAAGAAACGCCTCCATGGCGAGCGGGGTTTTCACCAGATTGCGAGGCGGCTTTATTTCAAGCAGTACGTACTTTTGGGCGGCGATAAATTCACTGCGTTTCATAACAAGCCAGAGCGCCAACGCTCCGCCGACCAGTAGAAACGGGAGCCAGAGCGGGGCAAGAAACAAAGAGATGGAGAGAGCGAGCGAAACTGTTTCCGGCATAAATACATACGCCATAAATAGAATCGCCAGACCGATAGCGAAGAGCGGCCACGGCTCCAGTCTTATTCCGGATGTTGATGTAAAACTGTCTCGCAGTTTTTCAACCGCATTCATGAACGGTATCATTGCACCCAGTATAACAAAAATACGCGGCGCCGTGAGGCGCCGCGTATTTTTATGTGCATTGTTTATACCGCCGAATAACGGCCGTCTTTCAAGCGCTTGAAATAGCGCGAATCGTTCAGATTAACGAGAATTGTATTATCCTTTACAAAACGCGCTTTCTTCACGTGTTTAATAATTTCTTCTTTTTTCAACGGACCGATTTTTTCAAGAGTTTCGCGTATAACATCGCGGACGACTCCTGGCGTATATCCCCACTCGGTAAGAGCGTAGAGACCGCGCCCGACAAGCACGAAGCGCGGGTCCTTTATTAGTTCATTGTGAGTCGTGGCGATATGCGCCTTCTTGGAGAAGACCTTGCCGATTGCATCCGCAACTGCGGAGAAGTGCATCGGGGCGCCGTGCCGTTTAATGGCAAGATATGCGTAATCGCGAACGCCCTTGATGCGAATGGCCGGAGCAGAAGTGCGTCCCCACTCCGAAAGGGGGTTTTTCCCGATATGTTTAGAAATTGAAAGCCAGCGCTTCAGTACCTCTTCATTCTTATATGCATCATTGACGTCCTTCAGTTCTTCAAGAAAATGGTCCATGAGCTCGCCTTCTGACATGACCTCGTTGTCGGGGAGCGAAGAATAAAGCTTTGAAAGCGCTTCGTGGATATGCTTAGCGGTCGCGTGGTCAACGTGCCAGCGCGCGAGAAAATCGTTTGTTTCGCGCTCGCGGAAAAATGAAGAGTCAACGACGAGGAAGAAGCGGAATCGGTTGCGGCTCTTCTCGTCCTTCCCGAGCGCGGAAAAAAGCGCCTCTTCCGGCACGATTGCGCCAAGAGAGTGTATATAACGCGCAATTTCACCGAATGCGGAACTCGCTTCTTTAAACGCCTTGCTCGCGCGAACTGCGTCAAGTCCGGCCGCCTCAATCTGGCGGACGCGCTCGCGCGTGATGCTTGTGCGGTCGCCGATTGATTCAAGAGTCTCGCGCTCCGGATTACTGCCCAATCCGAAACGGCGTATTAAAACCTCGCGAGCGCGTTCTGGTGCAGCGGCAAGTAGGCGCTTCGCCAGCACACCGCTGTCAAAAGAAAACGTCGCTTTTATACCTTTCTTCATGTGGTGTAATTTATAGCAAATGCCTTATAAAGTGTCAACAGGCGCGATTATACCACAAGGTTTATTATTTTGTTTGGTACGTAAATAATGCGTTTTGGTTCTTTGCCGGCAAGCGCCGCGGAGACGGCCGGAATCTT
>JBBTWA010000014.1:0-1328 GCA_038063025.1 Patescibacteria group bacterium
CAGGCGCGCGCGCTAAGAATCCGAATCATCTTGGTCAGATGCGTAAGATTGTCGCCAGAGTTCTTACAGAACAAACAGCAAGAACCAAGGTCAAGAAATAATATGGAAAACAAAATAACCAAACCACAGACATTTGTAGGAGTCGTCGTAAAGACGGCGATGAAGGATACTGCCACTGTCCGCATAGACCGCTATGTTAAGAACGCGAAGTACAAGAAATACTTCGTGCGCTCTAAGAAGTATCTTGCGCATGACCCTGGCAACACTGTGAAAGTCGGCGATACAGTCACTATCGTTGCCACACGCCCTATTTCAAAGTTGAAGCGCTTCACGATTTCAGAAATTAAAGTTAACGGCCTAGCGCCTAGCGCCTAATTTTTGTATGTTACAAGACCGATCCATCGTAGCGATAGCAGATAATTCCGGCGGTAAAATCGGACGCATTTTCAAGGTGCTCGGCGGTAGCAAGCGCCGCTATTCGGGGATTGGAGACGTTGTTGTTTTATCAATACAAACTGCGGAACCGAGAAAGGCGGTAAAAAAGAAGGACATCTATCGCGCGGTGATAGTGCGTCAAACCAAACCATTCGCCCGTAAGGACGGCTCCTACGTCCGCTTTGACGAGAACGCCGTCGTGCTTATAGAGAAGCAGGGTAAGGAGATGGCGCCTAAGGGGAATCGCATATTCGGACCGGTACCGCGAGAACTCTCCGAGATGGGGTGGCACTCCATCGTATCGCTGGCCCCTGAAGTTATCTAGAAATTTATATGAAAATTAAAAAAGGAGACAAAGTGAAGATTATATCTGGGAAGGATAAGAGCAAGTCCGGCGTTGTTCTGCGCGCATTCCCCAGCGAAAATACGGTTATCGTAGAAGGAGTCGCTCTCTATAAGCGCCACATGAAGGGTTCATCGGGGAAGGTGGGACGCATCATAGAGAAATCGCGTCCGATTGACGTATCTAATGTAAAGCTTGTCAGCTCGGAAAAGAAAATTAAATCTGCGTTCGACGCCAAATAATTTATGACTTCTATTACCAAACAAAGACAGCAGACAGCCTACCTCGCACTTGCCGAGCAGTTCGGCTATACGAGCCCGATGCAGTGCCCGCGTATAATGAAGGTTGTCGTATCTTCAGGAGTAGGGAAGAAGCGCGACAAGAAGCAATTGGAAGTTATTGAAGACCGCCTCGCGAAGATTACGGGACAGAAGCCTTCAGCGTGTCCTGCAAAAATCTCAATCGCATCCTTCAAGGTGCTCGAGGGAGACACGATCGGCCTCCAAGTGACGCTTCGCGGCGCGCGGATGTATGACTTCATAGACAAGCT
>JBBTWA010000015.1:0-1369 GCA_038063025.1 Patescibacteria group bacterium
TAGAGATAGTGCAGTTCTCGTGATTAATGTCGCAGGAGACGTGAGCCTCTTTCAGTTTTATGAATTCGTCAACGACAGTGTCGCCGATAGCAATGAAGTCCATACGAAATAGTATAAAGTATAAAGTATGAAGTATAAAGGGTTATAATTGGAACATGACTGACCTAGTCGCAATTGCGCGTTCGCTCTTCGTAAGCGGTAAGGGGCTTCTCGCCGTCGACGAGAGCGTGCATACCGCGACGACACGACTTGCTGAATATGGCATTCCAACTGGTACGGAGATGCGCCGACAATACCGCGACCTTTTCATAGGGACTGAAGGAATTGAACAATATCTTTCCGGAGTCATCCTTTTTTCAGAATCGCTCGCAGAGAAGGGAAACGATAAGAAATTGTTTCCTAAATCTCTCGCCGTGCGCGGTATCGCGCCGGGAGTTAAGGTTGACCTCGGGACAGAGCCGTTTCCTTCCAGTCCTCAAGAACTCATCACAAATGGTCTAATAGGTCTCGCCGAGCGTCTTGAAGAATACAAAAAGCAGGGAGCGGTCTTTACCAAGTGGCGCGCAGTCTTCCGTATTGACGGCGATACTCTTCCTTCGTCGCAGGCGCTCCACGAAAACGCGAAGCGTCTCGCGAGTTATGCGAAGGAAGCGCAGACGGCGGGACTCGTGCCCATCATTGAACCGGAGATTCTGATGGAGGGAAAGCACAGCAGGACTCGCGCCCGCACGGTAATTGAAGAAACGCTGAACATTGTTTTTTCCGTGCTTGAAGAACACTCGGTTGACCGCGCAGGCATAATTTTAAAAACGTCAATGGCGCTTTCCGGAAGCGAAAGCAGGAAAAAAGATACGCCTGAAGAAGTCGCGGAGGACACGATTTCTGCGCTGATGAAGAGCGTACCGCGCCAGATTGCGGGCATAGTCTTTCTCTCCGGAGGACAGACTCCGGACCAAGCGACGGAGAATCTCGCGGCAATAATTAGTCGGGCGAAAGAATCAAATGCTCCATGGCCTCTTACATTCAGCTACGCCAGAGCGCTCCAAGAAGAAGCTCTCGCATTATGGAAAGGGAAGGAAGAAAATATCCAATCCGCCCGCCTCGCCTTCCTCTCCCGCCTCGCCAAAGTTTCCTCCGCCCTCCGCTGAATCATGTAGGACGTACCACGTCCTACATGATTATATGGCTAATATTCTAGTGATTTTGAATCTAGCTCTTCAGTGTCTCTGTCTGCAAGATATTCCTTTAGACTAGAAATGTAGGTATCGCCGAGAGAGTGTTCAAAAAGCGTTTTTGTAAGAATCGATGGAAAGTTTTTTATACCACAATAATCTGGATAACTACTCCAACGATAATTTTTGAGATAGTC
>JBBTWA010000016.1:0-1803 GCA_038063025.1 Patescibacteria group bacterium
TCGCGGCATGTTCAAAGGCTAGCGCAAAAATGGTATTCTCGCACTATGCGGGCGTGGTTTAGTGGTAAAATGACTGCCTTCCAAGCAGTAGTCGGGAGTTCGATTCTCCCCGCCCGCACCACAACATTTATGAAATACCCGATTGTCCAAGTTAAAACTAGAGATGGTTTATGGCTTTATGGATTGTATCTGTATGCTGACAAGAACGACGTCATTTTTATTAATGTTCACGGAACTGCAAGTAACTTTTACGAAGAGTATTTCATTGAAGTATTCAGCGATGCATTTTTGAAAGATGGAATAGCGCTCCTCTCTACCAACAATCGCGGCGCCGGTGTCTACGATGCTTATCAAAAAAGCGGTACGGCCGTTGAAAAATTTGAAGACTGTCTTACTGACATTGATGCTTGGATAGAGTTTGCGATTGGTAAAGGTCACAGGAAAATTATTTTATCGGGACACAGTTTGGGAACAGAGAAGGTAGTTTATTACATGAATAATGGAAAATACGCCAATAAAATAACTTCTATCGTTCTCTTGGCTCCATCTGATTCATATGGTTCACATCGCATGTTGGACGGCAAAACGAATCCTCGTCTTGCTCACGTTGACGAACTCCTTAAAAAATCAAAGGAACTGATTGCACAGGGACGAGGAGACACATTCCTGCCGAGAGATGCGTATGGTTCGCACAAAGGGATAATGCCAAAAAGTGCAGAATCATTTATGGACTTCCTCGGGCCGAAATCAAAACTGTTGGATGCTCTGCCGTTTGCAACTGGAGAACTTCGTAACTATTCAAAAATAAAAGTTCCCATTCTTGCGATCATTGGAGACGGCGAAGAATACACGGCTCTTTCTATCAAGGATGCCCTGGAGCTGTTGGCGAAGGAAAACAAAAATACTAAGATGCATCAGATTCAGAATTGTGATCACGATTTCCAAGAAAAAGAAAACGAGCTGGCAGATATAGTGCTGAAATTTATCAAGACACATTAAACAATGCGGTGGAGAGGAATACCATAGAGACATGGAACCTCTCGTGGCGAGAATACGGCCGAAGACGCTAGACGACGTGGTCTGGCGGAAACATTTAGACGACATCCGAAAAATCGTAACGCAAAAATCACACGACCGTGAAATTATTGCGTTACTTGGCAGAATACAGAGAACGCCGCGGCAACTGCCGCGGCGTTTCTTCTAGTTCCTAAAGCTTAGTGCCTGTGTTCAGACCTATTTAACGGCATCCTTAAGCGCCTTTCCCGCGCGGAACTTCGCCGTACGCGATGCCGAGATGTGAATTGACTCGCCAGTGCGAGGATTGCGTCCCTGTCGCGCCGGACGCGCCTTCGTCGCGAAGATGCCGAGACCTGCGATGGACACTTCGTCGCCACCCTTGAGGCCGGAGACGACACAATCAATCATGCACTCAACTGCACGCTCGGCGTCGGCTTTTGTAGAGCCGAGAACGCCATGCACTTTGTCTATGATGTCTGCTTTGTTCATGAGAATTTGCTAATGGCTAATCCCCACGACCTACTCTGGGGTGGGATGCGCATAAGTATAGAAAATACGCCATTTTACGCAATACCCTTTACATATCAACGTGGATAACGTAAAATCAGCGGGCGAATTCAACGACGCGGTTCTCGCGGATGATGTTCACCTTGATTTCGCCCGGATATTTTAATTCTTCTTGAATGCGCTTGGCGATATCGCGGGCGAGCTTGTGCATGGCGAGGTCAGAAACCTTGCCGGGATTCACGAAGATGCGTATCTCGCGTCCCGCCGCTATCGCATACA
>JBBTWA010000017.1:0-1868 GCA_038063025.1 Patescibacteria group bacterium
GTCGCATACGTGACTTGGTCGCGAAGAAGCCCGATGACCATGAGGTACGGTCCGCCCATGCAGGGGAATTGGCAGATTCCGACTAGAGCACCGAGAAGGAACACTGCAATCATGGATGTCTTTTCCATTAGTTGCGCCATCGGCCGATGCACAACGGAAGGCAGAACAAGCTTGATCGGCACATTCGGAAAGAATCTGTTCAAAAGATTAACAATTCCGAAAATAATCAGAATCGTTGCCCCGAGCTTCCCCATAAAGTGCGGGGTATTGAAGAGATGCAGAACTTTCAGAAGCCCCAGTCCTATCAGGAGATACGAAGCGAAGATGCCGAATATGTACAGACCGCCAAGCTGAAGAATCTTCTTACGAGTCATCTGCAGTCCGAATAGGAACGCGATGGTTATAAGAAGAATTGAGAACGAACAGGGATGCACACTGTCCAACAGCGAAGATATCAGAACTAACGGCAATAGCCACGCGCCGCCATTGCTCATATTCCAGATGAGAGAGGATGTCGCGGGACTGAATTTCAGAATAATTATTCCAAGAATGAACACTCCCACGATGCTTGTGATGATTAATAGACGCCTCATATTACGGAGTTACGAGCGCCTTTATTTCAAGTTGGACAACGCCTCTAGATGTGTCCGTAAGAGTTACGAATCTGTTAATTTGTCCGACACCGGCGGGACCGTGCGCATTCGGGTCGTATACAACGCGGATAATCCGGCTCTCGCCAGCTTTTATAATTTCATTTGCCGGCGGAACATAACCCATGCCGGGCATCCTGAACGGCCCCTTGATACTTCCATCCGAGCTGACGACGAATGCAGTGGTGCACATACAGGAAGTAAGCACGGTGGATACCTCGATGTCGCTATTCGTTGGATTAACCACCGTGAATTCCTTAGTCACATTTCCATTCTTCATAGAGATAGTGCCGAAGTCGTAGAACACCTCAGGAGCAACGAGAGAACTTTTTAAATCATTCTCTTGCTTCCCGGAATAACCCCAAACGAAAAAACCTACAAATACAAGAAGAACGATGGCGACAATACTGATATTTTTTGATTCCATACCGCTAATAGTTAGGATTTAATCGCACAGCACGTTAACAGTCCTGCTAGTTGGATGGAGAATTTTCAAAAAGAGAAAGCCATCGTTTTATTTTTCTGTCTTGCGAAGTAAATGGCGGAGAATGATACGGGACGCGCACTGGATCTCTGCGTAAGAGCTGGTGGAACGAAAATGTAATAGCGACAGAAACTGTAATAAGCAAAGAAATTATGAGAGTCGTTATGCCGGAGTTTATCGGCACGTTTATAAATGACTGGTATGCGGAAATGTGATGAACGGCTCCTGGGAGAGCGCTCGGTGGACAGAGCGACGTTCCAAGACTTGAAAACGGGCAGTCGCCCCGCATGCTGCCATCGGGCCCGTATGACATGCCGGAAAAACTGAAGAGCGCCATCACAAGGAATGACAATAAGACGAGAGGAGTGATAGTCTTTTTTAATGTAACCGCCATAGCTTGGATTATAGCACTCTCGCCTTCAGGCGAAGCGAGTTGCCGACCACCGACAAGCTTGAAAACGCCATCGCGGCGCCGGCGAAAATCGGATTAAGCAGAATTCCAAAAGACGGATAGAGGGCTCCGGCGGCGACTGGAATAAAAGCGACATTGTAGAAGAACGCCCAAAAGAGATTTTGCTTGATTATTCTCATCGTGCGCTTTGAAAGCCTTATCACTTCGGGAATCAGCATCAGGTCGCCTCTCATAAGCGTGATGTTCGCCGATTCCATTGCAATATCGGTGCCTTCGCCCATGGCGATGCCTATGTTCGCTTGGGTCAGCGCGGGCGCATCGT
>JBBTWA010000018.1:0-17411 GCA_038063025.1 Patescibacteria group bacterium
GTTTTAGAGCGTTCACATAATCGGCCTTCGCCCTTTGCCAGCCGTCCATGTATTCCTGCTTTTCTTTTCTGCATGCAGAAAGCTCCTCGCGCATCTTGGCGATTTTGTCCTCTGGCCTCGCATCAACTGCTTCGCTGTTATCTTCCGGTTCTATCTTTATATCATCTTCCTCTTGCATTTCCCCATTATGCCTGAAAATCATTTCACAGTCAAAAAAATGGGGTCACCAATGGTGACCCCTACTCCGCATCATTGCCGTACATTGCGCGTACCAATTTTATGAAATCCTCCTTCTCGGCGCCGTCTTCTAGTAGCCGGTCCATGCCAATCTGCAAAGGGTCGCTCAATAGAGCAAATATCTTGTTCTTGTGTTGCACCCGCTCTTCCTTCTTGTTCTTGTCGTCATTAGGAATGCTTTGGAGGAGAGTCCAATGAAACAACATCTCATTGGCCTTCTCGCAACGGATTTCAAACTCTGTTTTCATTGGCATGGTTACCTCCTGTCGTTGGCTGAATGAATGTGTTTGATGACTTGAGTCCAGAGTGACTCTACGCTCCCTAACATATAAATCAAGGTATCCACGATATGTGCCGACCGGTACATAGTTTGGATACCTCAAAAAAATCGCCACGAAGCGGTTTTTATAAAATATTTAGCGTTTGCTCCACTGTTTGGCCTTGCGGGCCTTAACCAAGCCAGGCTTCTTGCGCTCCTTGGCGCGCGGGTCGCGCTTGAGGAATGAGGCGGCCTTTAATACTTTGCGCGTTGTCGGCTCGGTCTTCACGATGGCGCGCGAGATGGCGTGGCGCACAGCGTCTGCCTGCGCTGCGATGCCACCGCCTTCAACGTGTGCGGTAACGCGATAGTTGTTTGTGCTCTCTGCCTTCGCAAGCGCCTCTATTGCCACTAGCGCGCGCAAGTCTGTCTTAAAATAATCCTTCGGCGTCTTACCATTGACCATGAGGCTTGAAGTCGGAGCGACCGACATTCGCACACTTGCGATTGCTGTCTTTCTGCGCCCGACTGCTGTGATAAATTGAGTTGCCATAATTATTATTCGTTGACTATCAAATTCTTCATCCGTGGCTTCCTAAGCTTGTTGCGAGGGATCATTCCATCCACCGTCTTCTTCACCACTTCTGCAATGCCATTCTTCGTTATCATTTCTTCCATCGTCATAGAGTAGAAGCCACCCGGGTAGCCGGTGTAGCGCGTGTAGACCTTGCCGGCTGTACGGCGCTTTGGGAGGTGCAGTTTGCCTGCATTGTTGATTGTGACAGTGACAGGAATCGCCTGATTCTTAGCGAAGTGGACAGAGCGCTTGCCGAGAAGTGCTCCAGCGGCTTCGCTACACACACGGCCGAGAGTACGATCAGTCGCGTCTATAACGTAAGTCGTTGGAGCTGGTTTTGTGTTTAATGTCATACGAATGAAATATAAGCAAGCTTGCGGGCATCATTGCTCCCGCGCTTTGTGCGCTTGGTCACACGGATGTAACCACCTTTCCTTTCCGCATAGCGCGGACCGATGGAGCCGAAAAGTTTCTTAACAGCATCTTTATCGCCAAGCTTCGTGATAGCGAGTCGGCGGCTTGCGAGCGTATTCAACTTGGCGTAGGACACAAGGCGTTCAACAAATGGACGGAGTGCTTTAGCCTTTGCCTCGGTGGTAGAGATGCGCTCTTCCAAAACGAGCGAGCGAGCGAGCGACTTGATTAGCGCTCGGCGCTGGCCGGCCTCTCGGTGGAACGTCTGTCCTTTTGTCGTGTATGCCATAGTGATTATTCGCCTTTCAGAGTCAGACCATGTCCGGCCAGCGCTACCGATATTTCTTCAATCGCCTTCTCTCCGACGCCATCCAGCTCTTTAAGAGCGCTTGCAGTCTTTCTCGTGAGACCGGCCGCGCTCTTAATGCCGGCATCTTCCAGAGCAGACGTAATGCGCGCCGAGAGTTCAAGGTCTGCGACTTTAATCTTTGATGCGCTCGTACCACCAACCTCAGGCTCGTTTTTACCCTCCGTAGCGGGAGCGGAGGAGGGCTCTTGGAATCCGATGACGGCCTTCAGCTGGTGAATCATCGTCTCAATGGACTTCTCCAGAGCCTCGCGCGGAGCTATGGTGCCGTTCGTCTCTATAAGAATGCGCAAGCGATTGAAGTCTGTGCGGTCGCCGACGCGCATATTTTCTACCTCGTAGTTCACGCGACGAATTGGCGTGAAAGTTGCGTCAAGAGCGATGGTTCCGACGTCAACCTTGTCTTTTGTTAATACCTCACGTGCGACGTATCCGAGACCGCGTTCTATCGTAGCTTCAAGCTCCAGAGATGCCTTACCCGAGAGGTCACAGATATGCTGTTCTGGATTTTTTATTTCAACTTGACTGGGAAGTTTAAAATTTTCCGCAGTAATTTCTCCAGGACCTTTCGCTATGAGTGAAACGGTCTGCGGTTCGTCGCCGTGAAGGACGAAATGCACGCGCTTAAGATTTAACAAAATCTCCATGACTGTCTCACGCGAGCCGTCAATCGTGGCGAACTCGTGCGGTACGCCTTCTATCTTCACCTGTGTTACAGCGGCTCCTGGGAGAGAGGACAGGATAATACGTCGTAGGCTGTTGCCAAGTGTATGGCCGTAACCCGGATAAAGCGAGTCTATTTCGTATACGCCCTGAAGTCCCTCTTCTGAAACAACTCTCGGCTTACTTGGAAGTGTGATGTGGTATTCCATAACGCAATCGTAATTACCTTTTAATTTTTAAACATTTAAATATCTCGTCTATCTCGTGTAGAACGAGAGCACGGCGACGAGGTCCCCCGCCGGGTCGGCAGAGACTGCCGTCGGCCTCTCTTTAACAAACCCCTCCATGTTCTTGGCATTCCATGTTAGCCAAGACGGAAGAGGTTGTTCAAGGAACCGCTCGCTGAACCCGACCAGAACGCCGTGTTCTTTTGAACCTTCCCGAACAGATATTTTATCATCGACAAACAACGTCTGCGACGGAACGCGGGACTTCTTTCCGTTTACGAGCACGTGCCCGTGCGCCACCATCTGGCGCGCGCCACGGCGCGTGGGCGCGAGCCCGAGCCGCCAAACGATGTTGTCCAGCCGGAGCTCAAGAAGCTCGTGAAGACGTTCCGCCGGCTGGACGCTGTGCGCCGCGAGCGCTTTACGCACGTAACTTCGGAATTGCCGTTCAGGAAGTCCGTATGTTATGCGCACCTTCTGTTTCTCCAGCATCTGCTTGCCGTACTCGCTAGTCCGGCCGCGGCTGCGCTTCTTGTTCTTAGCAGAGCGGTCGGCAGACAACGCGAACTTCTGCGTTTGAGCTTTTTCAAACACAGTTGCACCGAGGCGCTTGGCTATTTTGTATCGTGGTCCGGTTATCATATTTAATTAAATATCATTACACTCGCCTCGGCTTCGGCGGCCTTGGTCCGTTATGCGGAACAGGTGTTACGTCTTTGATGGATTTTATAGCGATACCCTTGCCGGAGAAAGCGCGGAGCGCAGACTCGCGTCCGGCTCCCACGCCGCGAATAATGACGGTAACTTCTTTCAATCCTATCGTAGCGCTTTTTTCGCCGAGAAATTCTCCGACCTTTGCCGCCGCATACGGAGTAGACTTGCGTGCGCCGGAGAAACCGAGCGCGCCAGCGCTTGAAGAAATGACGGCATTGCCTTTTTCGTCGGCAAGAGTCGCCTTTGTGTTATTAAAAGTCGCTTCAATATGCAAAATGCCCTTCTCCAAATGGCGCTTGGTAACCTTAGACATGGCGCGCTCCTTGCGTCCTGCGTCCATGCCTCTCCCGCTTTTCTTGATGATTCGTTTTTTACCCATAACTATGTCTTTTCTAGCGTACGACGTCCTGATGTCATCGTCTTACGGACATTACCACGACGCGTACGCGAGTTCGTCTTTGTCCGCTGTCCGCGCACGGGCAGTCCGCGTGCGTGGCGGTCTCCGCGGATTGAACGTATATCCTTCAAGCGCTTTATATTTTGCCCTATCTCGCGGCGGAGTTCGCCTTCAATCGTAAAGCCTTCCGCGAGCGAGCGAATCTTTCGCTCCTCCTCGCTCGTAACTTCGCTCCCTTTTTTTGACGGACTAACTCCGACATTTTTCAGAATCTCGCGCGCGCGCGTCGGCCCGATGCCGAAAATAAGCGGCAATGAATACGCTAGCTGTTTGTTATCGGGAATGGTAACGCCGGCAATACGCATACAAAAATATTATCGCTGATTATCCTTGTCGCGCCTTACGGCGCGGGTTCTTCTTATTAATACGATAAAGGCGCCCGCCTCTCTTGACGAGCTGGTCTCCCGGCTGTTGTATCTTGATTGATGCCTTGACTTTCATTTTGTAAATTAGAAGTTGTTTATTGGTTTATGTGAGTCTTCGCACGATTCGCGCTCTGCCGCCATACGGGTCCAGCACCATTTCTACCTGGTCTCCCATTAAGACACGAATACGATGTAAACGCATTTTGCCTGCAAGATACGCGAGAACCAGTTCTCCCTCCTCGCCTTCCGCACTCGCAGAAATACGAACGCGAAAAAGCGAGTTCGGCAACACCTCTTCAACAGTGCCATTCACCGTAGTCTTAATCTCTTCGCCTTCGCTCATTTATATGTCGGACGGATCCATGCGAGTACCGTATCAATCTAGCAGGTGTCTTATAAACCGTCAACTGCGACCTCAATAGAAGCGGGGTCCTGCGGGAACGCCTGTCTCCAGAACGGCCGCAGAATTATGACGGCCTGTTTAATCTCCGGATAGTTATCAAGCGCCGTCTTGGCCTCCGAACGAGTCTTGCCTGCAATCGCGGATGTGATGCGCGAAGGGTCTACGACGTAAACGAGAGACGCGGTTCCGGCGAGAGTGAACGAGAACGAAGATGTGCCGGAATTCGGCATATTGGCGGACGCAAACAGAAGGTTGTCAACTCCTGAAAGAGAGAGTTCGCCTTGATAGTTGAGACCGGCGATTGAGCCGGCAATCTTCTTAGCGAGTGCTGAATTCTGGAAGACAACGGCGGTAATAGTTCCCTGCTCTTTTAGTTCAACCATGCCGTCCGTAGAAGAAGTCGCCGGAACAACTTCTTCGTAGGTGGTCGTCGCGGAGCCGGGTATAAGCAAGTATCCCGAAGGAATCTGCTCTTTCAGACTTGCGAGAAGGTCGGGAGCGAGAGCGGAGGCGAGAGAACTTCGCGTCTGCGTTTCAAGAGCTGTATCAACGACAGGTACCGTTCCGGAGGCCCCTCCTGTCATCATACCTGACGAGCGCGCATATACTTGACTTTCCTGCGGTGCTCCGGCGAATCCGGGAATAGTGAAAGAGGATGGGCCGATATTGTAAGAAGCTCCGTCTTTATCGGCATAAACCTTCGCGTTTACACTGCCGGGCTTTGACGAACTCCCTCCCGGAACCGTCACCGCCGAACGTATGCGGAAGACGAGTCCGGAGGCGGTCGCGAAGCGTGTTTTCTCAATGAGGCGTTGCGACTTAGCTTGAGTATTGTAGATGGTGATGATGCCGGAGGCGGAAGAATTTACGGTCTTGGTCCCGCTCCCTTTGACGCTTTGCGTCGCGATTTTCTGTGCGGTAATGACTTCAAACGGCAAGTCTCCGCCGCCCTTGCTCGCTGTGAAAGAGACTTGAATCTCAGCCGAAACAGTGCTTGGAGTTACGTCCACTCTGGCGGTGGAAAAATAAAATAACGCCCCTATTGACAGCGCAATGACGAGAGCCACGATGCCGAGCGTCACATAAGGAAATCTCGGCGGCCTCTCTGGAGAAAAGTTCGCGGGTTCTTGGTTGTTAGTATTAATAATTGAATCCATCTCCTTTCTGCGAGACGGCGGTATAATGTCATTAAGTGTGCGCATGTGTAGAGTATAACATCTTCATGGTCGGTGTTGCCAATAGAGCGCCATGAGTAGAAGCGGCAAATCTGGGGGTTCGGTTGTTATCTGGCGTACAAAGCCGGTGATATGGCTCGCCAGAACGGAGACCACCTTAGGCGGGTTGTCAGAGAGCCAAAGTACGCCGAGTTTCGGCGTTTTGAATGCCTCTTCCAAAAGAGAATGGTCGCGTCCTTGAGACAACAAGAATATGGTTCTCGGCAACGGATACTGCTTCGCCAGTTCCGCAAATTCGTCCATAATCTTTTTTATCTGTAAATCATCCTGTGGTGAGCTTGCCGAATCCACGCCGCCAACAACGGCGTCGGACACTTCGGCGACGGCCACCAGCAGGTTTTTGCGCACAAGAGCGACGGATATCAGAGACCTCATAGCGTCAAGAATTAGCGCGTCGCGCTCATGGGGAAACATTCTGCGTACTGCCTGATAGCGGAGAGAACTGCCCGCAATGGAAAAAATGTTCTTCGTATGAAATAAACTTTTGGCAACTGTGACGATTCCGTCGGAAACTTTTTGCTTAATAAGCGAGGTAAGGATTATGACCGAAGCCCTGTGTACCTTTTTCCCGTACGGCTCGCGCGTTTCGTAACCGTTCAGTATCGTACCGATGATACTTTCATCGGCGAGCACGTTCCCGAGAGGCGCAACGCTTGTTTTCTCAAACACTGTAGCGACCATTTTTTTCGTAAAGATAAAATCGGACTTTTGCTCAAAAGATTCCGTGCGGACCTTTGTTTCCTGCCACGGAGCATCTACGGAGACGAGAATCGCATCGGCGCTCCCGCTTCCCGTAGAGCGCGCGAGAGTCGGCGCGCCCTCGCGAATAAGAGTGTTGCCGAGTGTTGAAAAGGTGCGCAACATAGACGTCTCATGCGGTTCGCCGTCGTGAAGCTCAATCGGCAAACGGCGCGCATAAAGCAAGGTTGGCATCTCGCTTTCTTTATAATGCGCATACGCGCCCGCAACCGAATCGGCGCTGATGTCTATAAGCACTATGGACTTCGCAAGGCTCATCGCTTTATTCTACCCTACTACGCCAAGGCTTCGTAGGGCGCAGCACCTATTCCAGTATTGCCTTTATTCTTCGCACGCTAGCAGAAGAGGCTTCTTCTTTCTGGATTTTAAAACGGCCGAGCTCGCCAGTGTTTGCGGCATGCGGGCCACCACAAAATTCTATTGACGAACCGATAATGTACACAGAGACCATGTCGGGATATTTCGCCCCGAACTCGTGTTCGGCTCCAAGCTTATCGGCTTCTTCCCTGGACATAATTTTTTTCTCCACCGGTATGGCTTTTTGAATTTGTTCGTTTACTATTTTTTCTACTTCTTTTTTTTGTTCGTCTGTCATTTTTTGTCCATAACTGAAGTCTATGCGCAGGCGTTCGCTAGTGATGTTGCTCCCACGTTGGTGCACATCCGGCCCCAGCACTGTTTGTAGAGCTTTCAAGAGCAAGTGATGAGCCGTGTGATATCGCACAGTCTGTTCCGCGTGGTCGGCGAGCCCTCCCGCGAACTTAGTCGCCGCTCCTGCGCGCGACAGCGCCTGATGTTCTTCCAGCTTCTTTTTTACTGCTTCCAAATCTATTTCTTTCCCTCGTTCTTTCGCTATCTCGGCAGTCAACTCTATCGGGAAGCCGTATGTCGTATAGAGCATAAAAACTACCTCCGGATCCATGTAGGACGTGGTACGTCCTACATGCTTTTCTAGCTCGCGCATGCCGTGCGCGAGCGTTTTCCTAAATTGCGCTTCTTCGGCGTTGAATTCATTTTTGTGCCCTCCGGCAACCTCTCCGAGTATCGCCTCTTTGATACCGAGCTTGTCGGCTTCTATAATAGAGCGGCGGATAAGACGGCGCAGAACATATCCCTGTTCAGTATTAGAAGGGCGAAGTCCTGCGTCAAACATAACCGAAGCCGCACGGGTGTGGTCCAGAATTATCCTAAATGATTTCATGTAGGACGTACCACGTCCTACATGAATATATGGCTTATTTGAACGCTTTTCTAGCAAAGTACGCGTAGCGTCAAATACGTCAATCATAAAGATGTCCGGATTATCTAGTGTCGCCGCCGTGAGACGCTCCAGCCCGCCGCCGAAGTCCACATTTTGTTTCGGGAGTTTGCCGAACGTGCCATCGGAATTCTTGATGTACTCCATAAACACCGAGTTCCCGATTTCCATAAATCGTCCGCAGTCGCAGTTGGGATGGCACTTTTCACCGAAAGACGGGTCATGTTCAACGCTCGTGAATTCATAAAAGATTTCAGAGTCGGGGCCTCCAGGCTCCCCCGCCGGCATTTTGTCAGGAGTACCGGAGCGGCTCCACCAATTCTTCTTTGCATCGTAAAAATGTATCCTCTCCTCAGGCATACCAATTTCTTTCCAAATCTCTGACGACTCTGTGTCTTTAGGTAAACCAAGCGATTCGTCTCCGGCAAAGCAAGTCACCCAAATGTGCTCTTTAGGGAGTTTTAGTTCTTCTGTTAAGAATTCATAGACCCAAGGCAGTTGTTCTTTTTTAAAATAATCGCCGAGAGACCAGTTCCCCAGCATTTCAAAAAATGTAGTATGTCTGTTATCTCCTACCTCTTCTATATCTCCGGCACGAAATGATAGTTGAGAATTGCATAGGCGTTTCCCTTCCGGATGTTCTTGGCCTAAGAGGTACGGCACGAGCGGCTGCATCCCGCTACTCGTGAAGAGCGTAGTTGGGTCATTTTCAGGCACGATAGACGCGCTCGGTATCACCGCGTGTCCGCGTGCCTTAAAAAACGCCAAATATTTGCTCCTCACCTCATTGACGCTTGCCCCGTTTGAACGCGAGCCTTTGAGCTTTCTAATGGGGGTCATGTCTAAAAAGATAGCACAATTTATGCGCCAATTGATTTGAGAAATGCTTTGTTATTCGGCCTGCGGTTTAAGAATCCGCGCACGAGGTCTATTTCTTCCATACTAGAGCCTTTTTCTAAAATCCAGTGCCGGTAATCGCGGCCAGTTTTCGGGTTAAGCACTCCCTCTTTCTTAAAGCGGCTGAACATATCTTCGGCGTAAACACGAGACCAGAGGTATCCGTAATAACCCGCATCATACCCGTGCGCAATGTGTCCGAAACCAGCAATCCATAGTTGCCGTTTGGGCGGCGTTATTCCCATAAGTTTTTTGTCTAGTTCTGCATATAATGCTACCGGGTCTTTAGTACCTTTCGTGTGTATAATAAGGTCAAGCGATGCTAGCACCAGCTGACTTCGCACGCTCCACGCTTCGCCGAAGAGGCGCGCATCGATAATTCTCTTTATTAAATCCTTTGGCATCGAACGACCAGTCTTATAATGCTTTGAAAGGCGTGTGAGCATCCCGGCGTCCCATACCCAATTTTCCAACATTTGCGACGGCGCTTCTACGAAATCCATTGCTACGCTAAAGCCGGACTGTGCTCTATAGCGCGCTTTAGTGAGCGTGAAGTGCATGATGTGCCCAAATTCATGGAAAAATGTCTCCACTTCTCCGTGACTCATCAGCGACGGGTTTTCTGCGCTTGGCTTCGGGAAATTTGCGAGCATTGCGGCGAGTGGCGCACGGTATTCATTTCCTTCTTGACGGCCGTAAGTAATTTCAGATGCGCAGGCGTGACCATATTTCCCTTCTCGCGGATACAAGTCAAGAATAAACGTTGAGAGGTAATCGCCGGACTTATCGCATACATCATAAACTTGCGCGTCCTGATGCCACAATTTTACATCCAAATGCCGCCTGAAGACGACCCCGAGTAATTTTTGATATGCATCTAGCGTTGCTTGCTTAACGTGTTCAAATGGGAAATACTCTTTAACCACATCAGAATCAATATCAAATTTCTCTTTTCTTATTTGCTTGAAGAGATATGCGACGTCGTGTGCGCCAAGAACAGCTCTTGCATCGCCCGTACGGCGCCGTTTGTCAGACTTAAGCATAGAAAGGTCCTGCGCCGCGCGTTTCTTGGTCCGCCTCTCAAGATCTCTGATAAAATTCCATACATTCTTGGCAGACTTCGCCATCCTTAATTCTGTCTGGTAGTCCGCGTGGGTCTTGTATCCGAGCAGTCGTGCGTTCTCTGTGCGCAGGCTGAACATTTTTTTAAGAATTGCAACATTTTCAACACCGCCCTTGCGAACAAATTTTTCAAGTAGCTCTCGCCTTTTCTCTTCGTCGTGTGCTCCGGCCATAAACGGGAAAACGTCTGGATACGCTAGCGTTACTTTGTATTTCTCATCAACCTTCGTCAGGTTGGCTCTGTAGCTAGAGGGGAGTCCGTCTAGTTCTGCATCTGTAACCAGAATATGGTCCTTGTACTCATTTAGATTTCGATCAAATTTGAGACCAAGTTTACCAAGCATTTTAATATTCGCCTTCAACTTCGCGAGCCCTGCTTTAGGCAAGTCGAAACCCATGCGCGCATACCCTTTCATGATGTCTTCAAATAAGAGCTTTTCCGGACCCTTTAGCTTTTCTTTTTTCTTCGCGTACTCTTTTAACGCCGCGTACATTCGCGGGTCATATTCGATTTCCACATATTTTTTTTGCAATCCCTCAATTACCTTCGCAGAGGCCGCACGGATTTTGGGATTCGGGCTTACTTCCTTCAGAATTCCGATTCGGCTCATTTCATCGGACGCTTGGTCGTCGGATGTCTCCAGAGCATAGACCGTGTTTTCAAAAGTACGTTTGTCTGCGGGGATTGCTCGTATTGCGGCATATGACTCTTTTTTACGGAGAATTATGTCCGCCACAATGCGTCTGAAATCCTTTTCTGTCCATTTTGTCCATGCAAAATCGGCTTTCGTATATTTCTTGCGCTTCATAACTCGCCAAATATAGCACATTTTAATAAGTAGCAGTGTTGTTGAATAAAAAAATAAAAATAGGTTTACCTTAGTAGAGCCTATAGGACGCGTTAAGGTAAAGTGATTTAGAGCCAGTAAATCGGGGTTTGGTTATGAGCGATGAGATACTCGTTTGCTTTGCTGAAATGCTTACAGCCGAAGAAGCCACTGTTTGCGGAGAAGGGCGAAGGATGCGGTGCCTCCAGCACGAGATGTTTCGTTCTGTCTATATGCGCGCCTTTTGATTTGGCATAATTACCCCAGAGGATAAAGACGATGTCCGCGCGCTCTTCTGAGAGCGCGCGAATAACCGCATCGGTAAACTGCTCCCAGCCCTTGCCTTGGTGCGAACCGGCGTTATGCGCGCGGACAGTTAGTGTCGCATTCAATAACAAAACACCCTGTTCCGCCCAGCGCGTTAAGTCTCCTGATGTGTGTACGAGCGGTTTGCCCAAATCGCTCGCGATTTCTTTAAATATATTTTGTAGAGACGGTGGCACAGTCTGTGAATCTTCTACGGCGAAGGCGAGGCCATTCGCCTGCTTCGCGCCGTGGTAGGGGTCCTGCCCCAGTATCACGACTTTTACTTTATTAAACGGACACAAGTCAAACGCGCGAAAAATATTCTTCTGTGCCGGGTATACTACGTCCTCTTTATATTCTTTTTTTACAAACGCAGTTAAATCAGCAAAATATTCCCTTTCAAACTCGCTTTTCAATTTTTCCCCCCACGACGGCTCTATTTTCACTTGCATAATATTAGGTGATGAGCGGAACGAACACGAAGCCTTCGTGACAGACGGTCTTGAACTTGTCGCCAGAACGCTCCACAACACAAATAGCATTCCGTATCGGGATGACCATTCGCCCGCCGTCTGCGAGTTGGGCATTGAGCGCATCTGGAATCTCTTCAGCCGCAGCCGAAACAAGAATGCGGTCGTAGGGCGCGGCCTCGCGTTTGCCGAGTTCTTGTCCGGCCATCTCAATGTGTGCATGCTGGTAATCATACTTTGCAAGATTTGCAGAACCGAACGAAACGAGTTCCGGAATGCGCTCTATGCCTATTACCTCACCGGTCGGGCCGACAAGGTGCGCCAGCAGTGCCGTCGTCCAGCCCGACCCGCTTCCGACATCCAGCACGCGGTCGCCTTTTTGTACCCCAAGCCATTCCAGGCACAATGCAACAACCGTCGGTTGAGAAATAGTCTGTCCCTCGCCTATAGGCAATGCGGTATCTAGATATGCATTGCGCTTTGATGCTTCGCGCACGAACCGCGCGCGGTCAATCGCGCGGAACGCGTCTTCCACCGCCGCCGTCCGTATCGCTCCGGTCTCTTTCAGATACGCGATGAGCGACTCGTTGTCCAGCACGCGCCCGGCAAACAAATTCTTCTTCATGTATTAAGTATACGCCCTCAGACAAAATCGGTAACCATCCACAAGTTGACGCTATAGCACCAAGTCTTGGATAGCAGTAATACATAGGACAGTCCTATCCTATGTAGAATTGGGATATCAAATTAAACCCACGACCGTGGTATACATTTGATATGTGCGAAACAAAAAATAAAAACCGCGCGGGCTCCGGCTTTCACCAGAACCGCACGCGGCTGAAAGAGCTTATTGCCGACCCGTTACTTCGCCTTGGCAGGGACGATCTTGAGCCACCTGACCGAGACGACCTCGTAGTTGACGACGCCTAGGATCGCTCCGATCATCGCACCGGCGATAGCACTTCCGAGAAAGTAGCCTGCGGTGGCACCTAGAGCTGCATCCACGAAACAGATCTTCCGCCGTTCAGAATGGACGTAGTGGAACGCGTCGACTGCAAACTGCTTAACCTTCAGCACGGTAAAGCTGACTGCTGCGGCAATGCCGCGAACCATTTTCATCTTGTTTGTCCAAAACAATGTAGAAACAAATGACAGTCCTCTCGCAAGATTATATATCAACCCGATAGGACTCAGATGAAACACCTGCCTTGTGGCCTGTCTTCGTACGATCAAAAGTTTCTGATGATAGGTTTCGGTGGTATCCGAATACTTGTTATAGGATGGAACATACTCCCGTCCGAAAACAAGTGCGAGCAACCCAATTAATACAGCAATCGAGATGGAACCGCCAGTGGAAGGGCCGTGGAATTCCTCATCGGAAAGAAGGGAAAAGAATAGTGCCACGACCATCGCGCTTGTGAGCAACATTGCGATGGTGCAAGCACACATGAGATATGTTTTCCACCACTCAACATGCGGCCGCCAGACGATGGTTTTGTGATATGAGTTAGCGATCCCGGCGCAGAAGTGACGAAAGTCTACCGCGCAGTATGCGACAAGGCCGCCAACCAACGCGCCAATGCCCCAGAACCACGAGCCGTACGCGAAGCGAGTTGCGATTTCAAGTGCGACGAAAGCGCCTATGAATGCGCCAAGGGCGCACGCAAATCCAACAGACAGCGTTTCTTTTCTCAACATGATTAGATACCTCCGGGTTGTGGCCCAATGACAAAGAGCCGGGTTAATGTTTCTGAACAAAAGTATACTACGTGCTCTGGCTACTTGTCAAGTTTTTTGTTTTGGTGAACGGCGAGGAGTGTTTTGCCGGCGGATTCACGATAGGTGCAGTATTCGCATGGGCCGCCGCCAAATGAGACGCCTATCGGCGGTATGACATCGCTTAACAACATCTCTTTCAAATCAAAAATCGCCGGTTCAACCCACGTGTCGCTACCAGCGTACGGGATAAGTTTAACATCAAATTCTAGTTTTCCGTCAAACGCTTTTGCGTCAGACTTGCCATTCACGTATACAAAGTAGCCTGTCGGAGAGACATTGAAATCATTTTTTCTAAAAAGCCACTGATACACTTCCATTTGCTTCTTGTATGAGTCATATAAATCATCTTCGGAGCTTGGGCCGATTTTCTTGCTGGTAGCTTTATAGTCAACTATTATCAATTCTCCTTCCGGATTTACCCACACGTCGTCTATACCTCCACGCACGAGAATGTTTGTCGGCAGATGGTGGTACTGGATTCCGCGCCGAAGTGCGTCACGCCACTCGTCCATTCTTTCATCATCTAACGGCACGGCGTCAAGGCCGTATTTAGCCAGAAGTGGGTGTTGAGATTTATTTGCTCTGTGTATGTCAAATTCCCTCTTCAATAACTCATCCACTGCGTTATTCAGCGTAAATGCCGGCATTGATGGACGCTTCACGCCAAATTTCAGGTCCAAAAAGGCACAGCGCTGGCACTCTATGAAAGTATCCAGTTTGGTTCTGCTTATTTTAAACGGCTCTGCAGATGCAGAATCAAACGGCAGATTTCCGTATCTTTTTTTACTTGTTACCACCATAAAATGCATCGTACCACGCGGCGAGCATAATAAATATAAAAAGCTTGCGCGCGTTATTAGCCCTGCCAGCAACGTGGGCATCAATAAGCTTTTTAATTATTTTTATATTGAAACGCGACGTAATGAACGAGTGCGCGAGGAGTTTTTTTTGCCAATCAGTGCGCGAGCGTAGCCACTGCGCAAGCGGCACCGGGAAACCCAATTTCTTGCGTTTTTGAGTGGTTTTCGGCACTAGGCCTTCTGACGCTTTGCGCAGTAAATATTTCGTCGTGCCATTTTTATATTTAAGGCCGTCTGGAATAGTGCTGGCGAAATTGGCGACCTCTTTATCTAAAAACGGCACACGAAGTTCCAAAGAATGCGCCATCGTCATCTTGTCCGCTTTTGCCAAAATATCTCCGGGGAGCCAAGTATTAATGTCTATAAATTGCATCTTCTCTGAATCGGAACAATTTTTTGCTTGGTGATAAAAAGTGTCAAGGTTCATCCGCGCATATAGCTTCCCTCTCCAAATTTCCTCTGCTTCTTTTGTAGAAAATATATGCGCGTTCCCTATGTATCTTTCCTCAAGTTTTTTCTGATATCGGCGCAAGAAATTGAATCCCCGCGCGTTTATCGGAAGGCGCGTGAGAAGAAGAATCAGCGAGCGCAAAACTTTCGGCACGCGGTTGAACTTCGCAAGAGAGAATGGCTCGCGATAGATACCGTATCCGCCGAAAAGCTCGTCGGCTCCTTCGCCTGAAAGGACGACCTTCACATGCTTACTGGTCTCGCGCGCGAGAAAATAAAGAGCGACAGCGGACGGATCTGCGACCGGTTCGTCAAAGTGCCATGCTATTTGGGGCAATTCTGCAAAATATTCATCCGGATTTAACAAAATTTCTGTGTGCGTCGTTTTAAGAACATCCGCCTGTTCTTTGGCTTCTGCAAATTCGTTTATTTCTTTTGAGCCGATTGTAAAAGTTTTAAGTTCGCCGTTCGGATGCACTTTCCGTATGGCCCCGACAATAAGCGCGCTGTCTATTCCCCCGCTTAAGAACGCTCCGAGCGGCACATCGCTTATAAGATGGTGCTGTACTGAATCAACAAGAGTTCGTAAGAGTTTTTCCGTACCAGTTTTTTCCTGCATATTTTCATCCTGATTAAACGAGAAGTTCCAATATTTCTTTTCCTCAAATTTTCCCGTTTTTGCGTCTATAATTAAATATGTTGCTGGTGGTAATTTATAAATGTTTTTGAAGAAAGTTTCTTTGAGCGGATTGTATTGATACGAGAGATAATGAAAAATCGCCTCTTCGTTTATTTCTTTCTTATATTCCGGCAACGAGAGCAGACTTTTAATCTCGGATGCCAGCGCGATTATCGCGCCGTCTTTTTTCAAATAATAGAGAGGCTTAATGCCGAAGAAGTCGCGAGCGACAAATACTTTTCCCTTCTTCATATCATAAATAATAAAAGTGAACATTCCGCGAAGCTCTTTCACAACATCTTCTCCCTTCTCTTCATACAAATGCAAAATTACTTCTGTATCTGTGTTTGTTTTAAATGTATGGCCGTTTTTGAGCAATTCTTCCCGCAGCTCTTTAAAATTATAAATTTCTCCGTTGAAAACTATGATGAGCGAGCCATCTTCTGAAGAAATCGGCTGTTTCCCGCCCTCTACGTCAATGATGCTCAACCGCCTCATCCCGAGAGCGATATCAGCGTCAACGTATGTTCCGGAGTCATCAGGACCGCGATGAACAATGCGATTGAGCATCTCGTCAAGAGCCTCTTTTGGAGTTTCGGAACGACCTATTATTCCTGCGATTCCACACATGATAAGCTACTATAACACGCATGGAAAAATTACTTAAAACGATTAAACGACTCTTGCCTAAGGCGCTTTTTACCGCACTCCAGCCTTATTATCATTATTTTCTCGCGGGGATTGGGGCAGTCTGGTACCGCTTCCCTTCTCGCGGTCTTAGTGTCGTCGGAATTACAGGAACGAATGGTAAGACGACAACGGCTACCTTGCTATACAGAATCGCGACAAAACTTGGATATAAAGCGGGACTTATTTCTACCGTAGAGAATATCATTGCAGGAAAAGTTAGACCGACTACGCATACTACCCCTGACCCCATTTCTTTAAACAAACTTTTCAGGGAAATGGCGGGCGCGGGATGTAAATACGTTTTTATGGAAGTCTCTTCTCATGCACTTGACCAAAATCGCGTGTTGGGAGTGCATTTTATCGGCGGGATTTTTACCAATTTAACGCACGACCATTTGGACTATCATAAAAGCTTTGAGAACTATCTTGGGGCCAAAAAGAAATTCTTTAAAATGCTTCCGGCTGGAGCTTTTGCTCTTTCTAATACCGATAACGAATACGGAAATAAAATGCTTCAGGGAATAAAAGCGGATAAATTTTCTTACGGATTTAACGAGAACGAGGATTTTCATGGAGAAATAAAAAAAATGAAATTTGACGGTTTGGACATAGTCTTTAATGGAACGGGCATTAACTCAAAACTATTGGGAAAATTCAACGCTTACAATCTGCTCGCGGTCTGGGGCGCAAGTAACTTGCTTGGTTTTGATACGGAGAAAGTCAATATAATTTTAAAAGACATAGAACCGCCGATTGGAAGATTTCAGCATTTTATTTCTCCAAACGGAGTTATGGTTATTGTAGATTACGCTCACACGCCTGATGCGTTAGAAAACGTGTTGAAAGCTGTCAGAACATTTGCCGGTTCAAAAGTTATTTCGGTTTTCGGCTGCGGCGGCGACCGCGACCCGATGAAACGCAGAGTGATGGGCAATATTGGGGCCATGCTCTCTGATATCGCGATTTTTACTTCGGATAATCCAAGAAGTGAAGACCCGGAAAAGATTCTTGAACAAATGAAAAGCGGCTTGTCTGACGAGGACTTAAAAAAAGTAAAAACAATTTCAAATCGCCGCGAAGCAATTTTAGAGGGAATTAAATTAGCACAGAAAAGGGACATAATACTTTGCGCCGGCAAGGGGCACGAAGACTATCAAGAAATTAAAGGTGTCAAACACCACTTTAATGATATGGAAGAATTTAAAAAAGCTCTTGGCGTTAATTAGATACTTAGAAGACCTTCAGCTTCTGCAAGAATCTCCCCAACTCGCCCGCTTGAAAGGTGCAGAGGGTCAAGCAATCGGCGGTCCGATACGATTTTATCAACGGAAATCGCGCCGTTTTCAATCAAAAGCCGTTTTTCGGCGCGTGAAAGTCCGGTAAGAGCGGTAATCGG
>JBBTWA010000019.1:0-1658 GCA_038063025.1 Patescibacteria group bacterium
CTTATAGCCATTTGTGTATACGAACAGAGGAGTTACCTCGGTAGGACTTATTTCGGCGCCTACTATCTTCGGTTCGTACATAGAGCACTCTATCAGAAATTAAATACGAAGCAAGTAAAAGCGAATGGCCGACAAGTATGCCGGCCATTTAAAAGTCCCTGATGAAAACGAGTATTCTGTCAAGAGGCCACTTGCTCATCTCTGGAATCTTATTGATGCCCAGAGCAAGAGCTGCTGCTGAAACAAGCTCTCGATCTTGAAGCGGTATATCTCCTATTGCTTTGAGTTCAAAGTCGAACCAGCGGCTTTTGTTTATATACCCATAGTCGTAATGCATCGCGACAAGGATGGATATCGCAGTCCTTGCTTTGCGAACTGAGGATCTCTCTGGAGTTTCATTGTCCCCCAGTAACCAAAACATTGACTGGTCAAGGATCAAGCTCCGCATACTTCTCCCGCACGAGATGCCTCCTACGGAATAACAGTATCCGAGGCGACCGAGACAAAAGAGGGCTCCACTTACACCTTTCCCTCCCTCTCTTAGTAGCGCCTTAACGTCGGCGTTAAAGGCTTTTCTTTGCGATTTTGGAATGCCTGTGTCATTAACAAGATTCTTTAATAGTTTCATGATTCGCCTCCGAAAAAGAACAGTGGACACAATTTATCATAGGATTCACCCTTGGGACAAACCCGCTTACATCGCGGCGAAAGCGACATGAAATACCGCAAGGCGACGCCTTGCGGTGTTTGTTATAATAAACCCAATGGCAATACGTAAAACTCCGTTTGCGATTGATGAATGGTATCACTGTTACAATCGCGGTGTTGATAAACGAACTACTTACGAAGACAGGCGTGATTATCACCGCTTTCTTGAACAACTGTATCTCGCAAACAGCGAGACTCCCTTACGACGCGATGATATTGGTACGCAGAATTTTGAAAAGATACTGCGAGTCCCGCGGAGTAGGGCTCTCGTTTCTATAGGTGCATTCTGTCTTATGCCGAATCACTTCCACCTAGTATTGAAAGAAGTCGTGGAGAACGGCATTACGACATTCATGCAAAAACTCGGAACAGCATACACTATGTACTTCAATAAACGATACGAGCGAACAGGAAACTTATTCGTTAAACCGTTTCGATCTCGGCATGTAGATGGTGATGATTACCTCCAATACCTAGTCAATTATGTGCATTGTAATCCCGCAGAATTATACGAACCGAAATGGAAAACTGGTAACATAAGAAATCTGCCGGCCTTAACTGGGAAACTTATCGAATATCCTTATTCAAGCCTCGGCGCATACGAAGATAGCAAATTACCAGCACGCGCTCTTTTGGATGAGAACATTTTCGATGTTGTGCGGATAACGCCCGTCAGACAAATGATTCACGAGGCAAAAGAATATTACTCAGAAAATCCAGAACTATTCTAGCTACAAACACCGTAAGGCGTCGCCTTGCGGTGTTCACAAATACAACCTCAGTTCATCGCGGCGGAAGCGATGTTAAGCGCGATGAGAGCGGCGGCTACAATGGCGGCGAAGCCGGTTGTGAACTTAACGAATTCTATAAATAACGGAAGTATACGTTTCTCATCCGTTCTTTTTTGTTCGTTATTTCTTGGATTGTTCATAAGATGTGATGGCGTTAAG
>JBBTWA010000020.1:0-1362 GCA_038063025.1 Patescibacteria group bacterium
CGAACGAAAAGGAAGGTCTCGTACGATTTATATTATTTAAAACACCGCTCATTTGTGTTGGACGTAACTATTGCTCTCAAGACGCTTCGCGCGCTCGCGTCTTTTTCCGGAACATGAAAAAAATTGCTGTCGTTACAGGCGGAGCAGGATTTATAGGGTCGCACCTTGTGGATGAACTTATTTGCCGAGGTTATACCGTAAGAGTTGTGGATAATCTCATTGCAAGTAAGCGGAGCAATGTAAATAAAAAAGCGGATTTTTATAAGAAAGATATAAGAGATAATAAAGCGCTTGCGAATATATTTTCCGGCGCATATGTAGTATTTCATTTAGCGGCTCTGCCTAGAGTTGAATACACAATTCAAAATCCGATTGAAACACACGATGTGAATGTGAACGGGACTCTGAACGTGCTTGACATCGCGAAATCCTCCGGAGTTAGTCGTGTTGTTCTCGCGAGTTCGGCCGCTATTTACGGTGACAACCAAGAATGTCCATTGAACGAAGATTTAGCTCCGACCCCGCTTTCTCCGTATGCTCTTCATAAATACATTTGCGAGCAATACCTTACTCTGTTTTCAAAGTTATACGGACTAAACACCGTTTCTCTAAGATTCTTTAACGTGTACGGTCCTCGGCTTGACCCTGATGGTCCGTACGCACTTGTAATCGGGCGGTTTTTAAAACTCCGCAAAGAAGAAAAATCACTTACTATTACTGGTGACGGCAAACAAACAAGAGACTTCATCCACGTGTACGACGTCGTAAGCGCACTAATCACCGCCGCAGAAAGCGTGAATGTTGAAAAAGGTGAAGTGATAAATGTCGGTACTGGAATAGAGACTTCGGTAAACGAACTCGCGGCCTTGTTCGGAGGAGAAAAAACTTATGTTTCTGCACGCACAGAGCCACGCGCTTCGTCTGCAGATATAAAGAAAGCTAAAAAACTTCTCGATTGGGAACCGCTCATCTCGCTTGCAGATGGCGTAGCAGAATTAAAAAAAGAATTTGGTCTATGATAATTGATGGTCGCGCACTGGCAAAAGAAATTCTTGCGCGCGCGAAGACGCGCGCGGCTAAATTGGCGCGACCACCACTCGTGGTTGCGCTAACTGAATCCGATACTCCGGTAACACATTCATATCTCGCAGTGAAGACGAAGTGCGCGACAGACGCAGGATGCATTTTCGAAGTTAAGCATATCAACAAACTCCTACGACCGTTAGAAATAGTTGATATGGCTAGAACAGCGGATGCACTGATTATACAGTTACCTTTGCCGAAAGAGATGGACACGAAAGAAATGTGTGATGCAATTCCAGTTGGAAAAGATGCGGACGTTCTTTCATCCGCCGCCCGCGC
>JBBTWA010000021.1:0-1546 GCA_038063025.1 Patescibacteria group bacterium
CGGAGGTCGGCGGCGCCGGAAAAACCGGTGACGAAGGTCTTGATGTGCTTTTTTAATATTGCGAAGTTTTTTGGTGGCGAGAGTTTTTCAAAGTCGTAGGCTAATTCTATCAGAGCTTCTAATTTCTCATCCAGCCCATGGTTGGACGTCAGACGTCCAACATCCGAGGAGGACGTCTGACGTCTTGAAATGCCCTCAAACAGCCAAGGGTTGCCGAACATCGCTCTGCCAATCATTATTCCGTCACACCCAAACTCTGCGGCTTTTGCGCGCGCGTCTTCTAAGTCCTGCACGTCGCCGTTTCCAATTAGTAAAACATTTGGATTTATTTTGTTGCGAATCTCTACTGCACTCTTCATTAGTTCCCAACCGGCCGGCACGAGCGACATTTCTTTTCTTGTTCGTAAATGTAGTGTAATAGCAGCGGGATTTGCAAAGAGAAGCGCGGAAAGCCATTCATCCAACGACTCTTTGTTGTACCCGATACGCGTTTTTACTGACACAGGTAAATTGGACGCTTCTTGTGCCGCCTTAATTATTTCTACCGCCAATTTCGGATTCTTAATCATCGCGGCGCCTGCCCCCTGTTTCTCTATGCTCCTATCGGGGCACCCCATATTGATATCCACGCCGTCAAATCCTAATTTCGCGACAAGACTCGTTGCGTACGTGATCATCTCCGGCTTGCTGGAAAAGATTTGCGCGACCAATTTTTCTTGCTCGTCCTCGGGCTTAGAAAAATGGAAGTGCCCGTGTGGCACGACGATGGACCGCTGCAAATCGCGCATAAGTGGATTCTCTTCATCTTTCATCTTCGCAATTTCACGCGTATGATAGAGTCCGTCCGCCGAGACGAACTCCGTCCAAAATATGTCCGGCTTGCCACGCTTGGCGACTAGCGCGCGAAAGGCGGCGTCGGTCACATCTGCCATCGGCGCCATCGCGAAAAATGGCCTTTTTAAATCATGCCAAAAACTCATCTATTTAACTTATCACTTCTTCTTTAGATACACCTTCCCGTCAAAGCGCAGGTCAACGTAATCAACAGAGCCGTCCGAGAGATTGAAATTGTCGCGAGCCGAGACGAGCGCTGTAAACGCATCTTGTTCGCGCCCGAGGACATAGGTGACGCGCGTTCCGTTCGTAAGTATATTGTCTACTTCGTCTCCGTGAATAACAACGGAAACGGCCGGCGAACCCAGTGCGGTAAACTGCCGCGCGAAGTCAAAAGCTGCCGGGATTTTATCGGCATTCTTAATGCTCGCGCGAAGCGGTTCCAAAGTGTCGCCAAAGAGAGGCGCGTACAGTCTGAACGCGTTAACGGTTTGTGTCGTGGTCGCATAGGCGGAAAAGATTACGCCGTTTGCGTCAAATACGTAACACGACGTAACAAGGTTCAACCTTAAATCCGAATCCTCAAGGTTGAACCTTGTTACGTCTCCGCACCATCGCGCGATAGGGACGCGATAATCAACTTTTATTGAAACACCTGTGAAGCTATTTCTTAATATTGAAACGGCGGCAATGTCGTTATGAGAAGCGAGAA
>JBBTWA010000022.1:0-6960 GCA_038063025.1 Patescibacteria group bacterium
CCGAAAGTTTTGTTCACAAGCTTTACCGTCGCCTTGACCGGCGCTTCGTAGGTGCGCGCGTTCTCGCGCGCGAACTGTTCGTCAAACTTCGGCTCGCCGACTTCAAAACTCTCAAACTGTAATTCAAACTTCTTTCCGGAGTAATCGCTGATTGGGGAAAACTCCTTGAAAAGTTCTGCGAGGCCGTCTTTCAAGAGCCAATTGAAAGAGGAGCGCTGGTGCCCTACGAGGTCCGGGAAGGCGACTTTCGGAGCGCGATACGAACCGAAGGTCTTCTGGACGATATTTTTTCGCATGATTGGTGTCGTAAGGTAATAAAAATAAACTATACAAATATGAACGCACGGAAATAAATCCGCTTGCGCTTATGCGTTTTTCTCTGGTTCCCGTATGAATCGCCCTCCATTACTCACTCGTATCTTGTTTTTCCACTGTATCAGAGGCAAGTATTTTCCGCAACTCCCCTGTTGGGGATAAGGGTGCATCAATTGTGGTGGCTGACTTGAAGAGCGTATGGTATAGAACTATTACCTCAAGTGGGGGATGAACGGGGGATCTTTGTGTCCAGACACAGTGCATACAAAAAGCGCTTAGACGCACATTCGCGGAAAAGAGCCTTGGAGCGATATCAGCTTGAACAACACGACGTCGACCTTGTGCGCAAGCGAGTTCGACGGTTCTTCAGGGAAGATCGACGATGTCATAATAATGACATCGTCGTCCTTCAGGATCAGTCTTACAATCGAGTCAGACTGGCGATACTTGTAAACGGAGAATGGGTACACGCCGTGTATCACACAAGATATTACGTGTTCATTACGTTCCTTCCGGCTGAAATCATCGGTGGGCTGTACATTCCATCGACTCCTGCTCATACCAAAGCAGTTCCAGATTCTGCCGTACAACAAATCGCATGAAAGTATCAAATGGCGGTCGTACTTACGACCGCCATTTTATTTTTACTTTTTCTCACGCCACGCATCTATCTTGGCGTGATGGCCGGTTTGTGACACTGTACTGTGTTCCATAAGTCTAACGGTCGTTTATGATATGGAACACTGACATGTAAACTTCTATCCCCATTCGTCTGCTATAGCAGTATTTGGGGATATCAAAACAAAACCACGGTCGTGGTTAACTTTTGATATGTTGTGCTACACATGGTGTTGAACAACTATTTCACTTTGCGCCACGCATAGATGTTGGCATGGTGGCCGGTTTGGAATCTACCTATCTTTGACGGTCGTCAATAATAGGGATATCTGAGCAACTTTGTGCGGAAATAAAAAGAGCCGCGATGATTCCCCGGCATTTTTCGACATGATTCAGTCCATCGTCTGTGGATAAAACAAACCCCGCAGGAGCGGGGTTGGTGAATGTTGGTGACCGAGGGCTATAGAGGGAACGCCAGCTCTTCGCAATCCCCGTAAAGTCGCCTGACTTCACTCGGAACGGTTGTCGGAAAACGGACTGGATTTTTTATGCCTATCTTTTTCTGGAGCTGGCGAAAGGCATCCGAGATGGTGGATTCGTACGGGAAATCATCCAGTTCCGCAAGCGGAACATACCATAGTTTAAGGAGCGTTTTCGCTTTGCTGGACTTGAGCTTTTGGATGGACTGTTCATTGACTCCGAACTCGCGAAGCGAGTCCAGAAGGCGCAAATATCTCTCACGGTCATCTCGCACTGCCCCATAGAAGATACGAAGATGGTCTGCGGACGAGAGCTTTTGTTCTACTCACCCAAGTTCTTTGTCCTTGTATCCCTGTAAGGCATCGAACAGCGCCTCGGTCTCATACGATTCTCTGGCGTCTTTGTTGATCAGGTCAACTGCGGCGGCGGTGAGTACAGCCAAGCGTGTTAGTGCCTCTTGCTTGTGTCCGATATTCGCAGGCATGTGATTCTCCTAAAAAAGAACTGGGTGAATTGCAATACTTATCGCAACGCGTGTTCCGCCTTCAGCTCACCGGTTGCGCAGCGAGCGTCATACCTCGACAGAACTGCCGAAAATATTACTTATTTCTGCGCCAGTTGTCAATGTTAGCGTGATGGCCGGTTTGGAGGACCTTGGGAACGCGATACTTTTTCTTTTTGTATGAAATGACTTCGGGGCGGGTATAGACGGCCGAGGAGGCGATACGGCGCTCCTCTACTGAAGAATCTTTACCTAAGACGCCGGGTAGGCGACGCGTGACGGCGTCAACTATCGCGAGCGCCGGCACCTCCCCACCCGTGTATACAGCTTCGCCGACGGCGAATTCTTTCACTGGCGCGAGTGTCTTCAAGATTTTCTTCGCACGTTCATCTATACCTTCGTATCGCCCGCAGACGAGGACAACGTCGCTATACTTCGCGAGCATGTCGGCGTCTTTGTTGGTGAATTGTTTTGCTACTGGATTAAACCAGATAATTACTGATTTATTCATGTAGGACGTGGTACGTCCTACATTATATTTTAAGGCTTTTTGAACGGCTTTGACGACTGGGAGCGCGGACATAACCATCCCGGGACCACCGCCATAAGGGCGTTCGTCTACTTTTTTATAGTTTCCCGCCGGCCCCGCGACGAAGTCGCGTGGATTCTGGTATTTAATTACAATCTTCTTCTCATTCCGCGCGCGCCCGACTATTGATGCGCTTAAATACGCATCGCATGCTTCTGGAAATAATGTAACGAGGTGAAATTTCACTTCTATAATTCTTCAACAACTTGGTCAACGGTCTTGTGCTCAATCTCGCGCTTGCCGCCGACCGGTTCGTTGATTTTGAGATTCACGCGCGCATTCCCTTTCATGCCTATCACACGCAAAAGGATACGCAAGGCTTCAGCCGTTTTGCCTAACTTGCCGATAATCTTACCCATGTCCTCCGGATGCACCGTGAGCGTGAGCAGGACGCCCATTTGGTCAATGGTGCGCGTCGTCTCTACCGCCTCCGGGTGGTCGGCGAGGGCCTTTACTGCGTATTCTAGAAATGCTTGGTCCGGCTCCATTTTAGCTCGCCGAAGCCGTTTCGGCGGAGACGGCTTCAATCACTGGAATTTCTTCTTTAGTTTCAACAACTGGCGTAACTGGAGTTTCAGCCATTTTTTCTTCCTCCTTTTTTTGTGAAGTTTTCTTTGGCAACACGTTCACCTTCTTTCCGGTGATGACGCCTTTGTTGACAAGGAGGTTGTGGATTGAACCGGTCGGTTGTGCACCCATCGCTATCCAATGCTTGACCCGCTCTTCGTTCAACGTGAGCGCCTTGCTTCGCGGATTATATGTTCCGAGTAGTTCAACAATATTACCCGCCTTAGCGGCACGTTCCTTTTCTAGTACGACAATGCGAAATGCCGGATCATTGGTCCGGCCGATTCTCTGGAATCGAATCATCAACATGAGAGTGACTATAGCAGAAATGCTTATTTTTTGCTAGAGTGTCAAAAAATGGCAGGGGAGCAAAAAGCATCAAAAGTATATGAAGGCCCAATAACGATGACTCGGAAGGGTATCGGATTTTTTGCTGTGGAAGGGCAGGAAGAGGATCTTCTTATACCGAAGGAGTGGAGCGGACACGCACTAGCGGGCGACATAGTTAAGGTTAAGCCGGCTGGCAAATATAGCGACCCGATGGGCAGAATGCCGCCGAGAGAGTCTGGAAAAGTAATAGAAATAATTTCGCGCGCACGCGAGACATTCGTTGGCACTCTTATTGAAGAAGACAGCCTTACGCTCCTTGCCCCAGATTATAAAAAGATGTATGTGCCACTCGTGATTATGAACAGAGGTGACGCGCAAGTCGGATACAAAGTTCTTGTACGGCTTGTTAGCTGGGATGCCGATAAAGACTATCCACTGGGAGAGATTATAGAAGTGATAGGAAAGGCCGGCGTACATGATACAGAGATGCGCGCGCTCGCGCTAGGGCAAGGATTCTCATCTGACTACCCTCCCGGAGTCAACGCAGAAGCCGAAGCACTTGAAAAGAACGGCGCGAAAATTCTTGCTGAAGAAGCAAATAACCCGAGGCGTAAAGATTTCAGAAGCGTTCCAACATGCACGATTGACCCATTTGACGCAAAGGACTTTGATGATGCGTTGTCTGTACGTAGACTTGAGGACGGCAATGTTGAAGTCGGTGTCCACATCGCGGACGTCTCATTCTTTGTGAAGCCTGGGACGGAGCTAGATAAAGAAGCTGTCTCACGTGCGACAAGCGTCTATTTAGTAGACAGAACTATCCCGATGCTCCCCGAAGTTCTCTCAAATAATCTATGCTCACTTAAACCCGATGAAGACCGTCTCGCCGTCTCCGCTGTTTTCACACTGGACAGCGATGCGAATGTTAAGGACGTATGGTTCGGCGAGACGGTAATCCACTCTGACAAGCGTTTTACATACGAGAATGCGCAGGAGGTACTTGATGCAGGAAAAGGCGAATTGCACGAAGAGCTTTCTACCCTGCTCGCTCTCTCTAAAAAGATTCGTGCGCGGCGAGCGGCGAAGGGTGCCATAGAATTTGATACTGCTGAAGTAAAAATAGAGCTGGATGCAGACGGTAAGCCTATTGCAGTACACCTAAAAGAAAGAAAAGACACGAATCTGATGATTGAAGACTTCATGTTGCTCGCGAACGAGGCTGTGGCGAAACATCTTTCTAAACTTACCTCTAACGGTGGGCCTCATTTTTATTCTCTCTATCGCATACACGACGCGCCGGATACTGACAGAATAGAAAACCTCGCAAATTTGCTACGCATAATGGGATACCACTTGAAAACTTCTGGCAGTGGGCAAGTGACAGGTGCAGAACTGAACAGACTTTTGGAATCCGTAAAAGGGAAGCCGGAGGAGTATTTAATTAAGACCGCCGCCCTGCGCTCTATGGCAAAGGCCGTTTACGCGACGCGAAATATAGGCCACTTCGGTCTCGCCTTTGATTTTTATACGCACTTCACTTCCCCAATACGCAGATATCCGGACCTCGTTATTCACAGATTAATCAAAGCGCATACGGACGGAGGCACTCCGATAACTACTGAGGAGATGCAGGATTTTGACAAGCTCGCACTACACGCATCAGAACGCGAAGTCGGAGCTTCAGACGCCGAGCGAGACTCTATTAAGATGAAGCAGGTGGAATTCCTCGCCGGCAGAATCGGCGAAGAATTTGACGCAGTCATCTCCGGAGTTACCGAGCATGGGCTGTATGTTGAACTCCAAGAAACGCACGCCGATGGAATGATCAACATCCGCGCCGTGGGTGATGACTTTTTTGAATACGAAGAGAAGCAGTACCGCCTAGTCGGTCGCCGTACTCATAAGTCATACCGCCTCGGCGACCCAATCCGGGTCAAACTCATCGCCGCCCGCATCGCCGAAAAAGAACTAGACTTCGTTCCGGTTTTTTAGCCTATAGTGAACTAATGCACATATCACACATATCAAATGTATACCACGACCGTGGGTTACTTTTGATATGCGAACATAAACAAAAATGCCGCGTGGTGCGGCATTTTCGTAGAAAGAGCGGTTGTGAAGGAATTACTTGAAGTATTCGACATTAAACATGTCGGGCTGTGCGTCTGGTGATGGTTCACTGACCGTGATCACCTCTACTTCAGGCGTTGTGGCCGGTTCAGGTTGCGGAACTGCCTCGTGTTCAGCAAACAATGGAATTTGCGTTCCGATCATTGCGTTTTGTCTTGCATCGTCCATGACATTCCCCTGTTGTTGAAAAAAGACCTGCTACCTTTTTCAGACTACACTCATCCGTGTACAAAAACCACCTGTGGATAATTATTTTGCTGCCACCTGATATAGAAGAAAAAGAATTGGACTCCGTACCGGCATAATCTTACTTACCGCGAGGGGCAGGTATTCCGAGATCTTTGCAAATCTTACGTGTAAGAAACGAGTTGATTTCTGCATGGCGCGGAACAGTGCTCATAAACTCATTCTTCGGATTCACATATACCGAGTGTTTTGCACCTTCTCGCACGAACCGACATTCGTTGATACGCAGGTGACGGAGAAGGTCCGCACGCTTCATAGAGCTACGCCAGAGCAAACCGTTCACGCACGACCGAACTCCCATGAGAACGTTCTCGTTTCGTGAGCTCACGTCGCGCAAGAAGAAATTCTGAAAGCGCATCGGAAAGATTCTCCCTTGTTTCTTTCTTTGAAACGCCCTGCGTATTAACGCCTGGGATCTCCTCAATCCAGGCGACGTAGCCGGAACGTACCTTCTTATAGATGGCTGTATACATAGTAATACTATATCATATTCATCGCCGCCCGCATCGCCGAAAAAGAATTGGACTTCGTACCGGCATAATTATCATCAGATTGATTTAAAGCTAGCTAAGAGATAAGATAACGATAGAATGATCATTAATATACCGTGACCTTTTCCAACCATTTAATGGGGAGTAGACATGAAGATTAGTCTTGTTGAATCCGCGGCGACAGTACCGGAGGACGTGTATCAGTTAAACCTTCCAACACGGACCATAGGTGTGCTACAGCAAGTGAGAAGCAGAATGACGCGCGACGGTCTCGAACACCTTATGGCCAGCATTAAGGAAATTGGCCAAAAGACGGCTGGTGTTGTCATTGGGCTCTCCGCCGAAGAAGCTGAAAAGTACTTGCAACAAGTCAATGATCTCTGGGGCACAAGTTACCGGATTTGTGATTTTGAACCGGTACACTTCTCAGAACTTAACGGGAACTTCTACTTGTTTCTCGTCACAGGTCACCGACGTCTCACGGCAGTCAAAAAGCTCGAAATCGGTACCTATCTCACGGAATTGCATTTGCAGATTCAGTTTCTTGACGCGTTTATCCTGCAGTTCCACGAAAACATCCACGAAGAAGTGGCGAAGGACGACGAGGCAAGGTTCCTGACGGTCATGTGGCGGAAACAGAAGTCCATGGATGAAGGGCTGTCGCTCTCCGAGTTCGCTCGACGGCATGGTAA
>JBBTWA010000023.1:0-2838 GCA_038063025.1 Patescibacteria group bacterium
CCTATCTGATTCGGTTTTATTATAACTGCGTTTACGGCTTTATTTTTTATGGCATCGGAGATTAATTTTGGATTAGAACAAGTTAAGTCGTCGCCAACGACGAGAATTCTATTATTCGCAGCGGCAGTAAAGCGGACGAAATCGGCTTTAGCATTTTCATCAAACGGGTCCTCTATGCTTTTAACATTGAAATTTCCTACGAGATTTACATATTCTCTCGCGAGATTGTCCGCCGAATACGCCTTGCCTAAAATATTGTATTCGCCCTCGTTAAATAGCTGGCTAGCCGCAGAGTCTATCGCGACACTTGTGTTCGGAAATTCTTTCACAAGTTCAACGAGAATTTCAAATGGTTTTTCAAGCGTATCAAACGTCGGCGCATATCCTCCCTCGTCACCCATCGTGAGGGACGTTAAGCGTCCTTCAGGCGCTAGAAGCTCGCCAAGCTTATTGAATGCTTTTTGTGCGATATGGAGTGCGGCGCTAGTTTTGCCTTCTACCACCAGCATATATTCCTGAAAGGGAAGTTTGAATCCGGCATGGACCCCGCCGTTCATAACATTTACAAACAGACGAGGTGGCTCGCTCGCGAAAAGAGTTTCCGAGAGCGTTTCGCTCAAACCCATCGCACCTGAAGGTACGATGGGATGTCGCTGCACTTGGCTCACTCTCGAAAACTTCTTTTCACTCACTCGCTCGGCAATTGCTTTCCAGAGCGGGATGCCTTCTTGAAGCGCGAAGAAGCGCATCGCGGCGATAGATACCGAGAGGATGGCGTTAGCCCCCAAGCGCGATTTGTTCAGCGTACCGTCCAGTTCAATCAGAAATGCATCAAGCTCGTCAAGCGAGCCGAATTCGCGTCCGATAATTGCCTCCGCTATTTCGCTGTTCACATTTTCTGCCGCCATAACCGCATCTAGCTCGCGCGCTTCTCGCTCGCCCGTGCTCTTGCCGGAGGGCACGGATGCTATCGTCCTGAAGGCTCCTGCCTGAAGGGTTGTTTCAATAGTCTGCCGCCCGCGTGTATCTGATATTTGACGGGCGACGACGCTGTCTATTTTCATATTATCCAAATAACTTTTCCTCAATCTCCGCTACCTGTTCAAGTGTTTTAACTACCGAATCTGGGTTTAAAGACATACTCTCTATGCCCTCGCGGACGAGAAACTCGGCGAAGTCGGGAAGGTCAGAAGGTCCCTGTCCGCATATGCCGAGATATTTTTTACGCGCACTACATTTACGGATAATCTGACTTATGAGAGCGCGTACGGACTCATCATTTTCGTTTGCTATGTGCGTTACGATTCCTGAGTCTCTGTCCAGACCTAGCGTTAGTTGGGTAAGGTCGTTGCTTCCGATAGACATTCCATCAAAAAGATCCAAGAATTCTTCGGCCAACAGAACGTTAGAGGGTATTTCGCACATCATATAAATCGGCTTTTTCACACCATTCTTCTCCATAACGCCAAGCACTTGCTCCGCCTCGTGTACAGTACGGCAGAATGGAATCATCGGGATAACATTGTCCAAGCCCATATCCTCGCGCACTTTCACAAGTGCGCGGCACTCAAGAACGAACGCGTCTTTAAACTTCGGGTCGTAGTATCTAGAGGCTCCGCGCCAACCGAGCATAGGATTTTCTTCTTCCGGCTCATAATCTTTTCCACCTAGGAGTGTTGCGTACTCGTTTGTCTTGAAGTCAGAGAAGCGAACGATAACAGGTCGCGGATAAAAAGCGGCACCTATTTTAGCAATTCCATAGGCCAGATTATCAACATAGAAATCAACAGGATTTTTCCATCCGATTGTCTTAATTTGTATTGCTTTACGAATTTTTGGTGTAAGTTTTTTAAGATTAAGGATGGCTAGAGGGTGTATGCCGATATTGGACGCGATGATGAACTCCTCTCGCGCGAGACCGACACCCTTTACTGGTAGAAACGATTGTTCAAAGGCGATGTCTGGAGAAGCAATATTCACCATAATCTTTGTCTTCGTTTCCGGCAGTGCGCCGATGGAATGCTCACGCACAGAGATTTTTGACTTGCCAGCTGTGATGATACCGGCACTGCCGGTGGTATCCACCGTCACGAGAGTGCCGGTCTTGAGCACTTTAGTCGCATTACCGGCGCCGACAATTGCCGGCAGGCCGAGCTCGCGAGAGACAATGGCGGCGTGGCTCGTGCGCCCACCGCGGTCGGTAATAATGGCAGAGGCCATCTTCATAATCGGCTCCCAGTCCGGGTCCGTCATTTCTGTCACAAGTATTTCACCTTTTTTAAACTGCATAATCTCGTGCGGGTTCTTTATTATTCGCGTCACTCCGATTGCTGCAGATGAGCCGACAGATATTCCGCGCACAAGCTCCTTGCCTTGGCCGCTAACTTTGTATTCAACGAGCTTGGAGAAATCTCTGCGAGCTTGAATTGTCTCCGGCCGCGCCTGCACTATGTATAATTCTCCGGTCTGTCCGTCCTTCGCCCATTCCATATCCATCGGCGTCCACGTTTTCGCGCGTTCGCTGTAGTGTTTTTCAATAATCGCTCCCCAGCGCGCGAGCTCAACTATTTCTTTTTCGTTCAATACAAAACTTTCCTGTTCTTTTCTTGCGGTCTTTACAGTCTTTGTCTGTATAATGCCTTTCTTATGCAAAGCGTATTGCATCTTTTTATTCTTCACCCCTAGCTTCTTTTCTATAATCGGACTTTTCGCTTTGTCTATTTTGGACTTCATCACCAGGTACTCGTCCGGCGTGACGTGTCCTTGCACTATTAGCTCGCCAAGCCCCCATGTCGCATTTATAAGCACGATATCCTTAAATCCGCTTTCAGTATCAAC
>JBBTWA010000024.1:0-31169 GCA_038063025.1 Patescibacteria group bacterium
ATGATAAGGGAGAAATAATGCTCCAGAAAAGAGCGGTTGACAAATATCACAGCGGTGGATTGTGGACAAACACTTGTTGTAGCCATCCGAGAGCTGGAGAAGAGCTGGCTACGGCAACGCACCGCAGGCTTAAAGAAGAAATGGGATTTGACTGCGAGCTTAAAGAATTAATCACATTCACTTATCACGCAAATTTGGACCACGGTCTGAAAGAAAACGAATTTCTTCACGTTTATGTTGGAGAATATAATGGCAACCCAATAATAAATCCAGAAGAAGCCGACGATTGGAAATGGACGTCGCTCGGCGAACTTAAAAGAGACGTAACCGAACACCCGGATAACTACACATATTGGTTTAAAATCGTGTTGGAGAAAATGGAAAAAAATAACATATCTATCTAAATTACACGCGAGAAACCTGAGTGTATGCTATACATGTTGATACAGATATGAACGAACTCATACAAAATATGCCGGCATGTGTAGGCATTATCTTAGACGGCAATCGCCGATGGGCAAAAAAGAGAGGATTGCCGCAACTCGTCGGTCACCGAGAAGGCCTTCTAAAGACATATAAAACAATCGCTAAGCATGCGCAGAAACGCGGGATACAACACTTGGTCGTGTATATGTTCTCCACCGAAAACTGGAATAGAAGCGAAGAAGAAGTCTCTTATCTCATGGATTTGTTTCGCGAATCGGCAAAAGAGCATTTTAAAGAACTGCTCGCAGAGAACATTCGCGTGCGGTTTATCGGACAACGAGAACGTTTTGCTCCCGATTTGCAGAAGCTGATGGATACCGTTGAGGCAGATAGCGCTGAAAAAACTGGGATGACTGCGTGGATTGCGCTCTCGTATGGCGGCCGCGCCGAAATTATCGCTGCGGCGCAAGCCCTTACCAAACAATCGTTGGCAATAACGGAGGAATCGCTTCGCGAGCATATGTGGAGCGCAGATATGCCAAACCCGGACATTATCGTCCGCACGAGTGGCGAGAAGCGGCTTTCTGGCTTTCTCTTGTGGCAATCTGCATACAGCGAACTATTTTTTACTAATACATTCTGGCCAGACTTTACGAAAGAAGAATTTGACGCAATTCTTTCAGAATTTGCTACGCGTGAACGTCGCAATGGCAAATAACCTACCGATACTCTACGAAGATAACGATATCGTCGCGGTCGCGAAGCCTGCTGGATTAATCACGCACTCTGATGGCAGGACGAAAGAAGAAACTGCGGAAGATTGGTTTAAAAATACATATCCGGAAAATTCTGGCGGGTATGTTCACAGATTAGACCGCGATACTTCTGGCGTACTCATGTTCGCTAAAAACGCAGTTGCGTACGAATTCTTGCGTAAAGCATTTCACGACAGAGATATTAAAAAGACCTATCTCGCTATCGTTTATGGAGTGCCGAAAACGGGGAGTGGGGTAATAGATTTTGACATCGGGCGTTCAAGACAAGACTTTCGTCTTCGGAGCGCACAACCGAAGGCGAAAGGGCGCCTGCGCGACGCTCTCACTCGCTACGAAGTGATAGGCGAGACAGAAGGGTATTCTCTACTCAAATTAAATCCAGAGACTGGGAGAACACATCAGATACGCGTGCACTTGAAGGCGATTCACCATCCAATTGTTTGCGACCCTCTCTATGCGCCGAACCATAAACCGGCGCTTGGCGTCACTCGTCTCGCCCTGCATGCCAGCACGCTTGATATCCCGCTCCCTAGCGGCGGCAGAACAACAATCTCAGCACCGATACCGGAGGACATGGCTCCTGCACTCGCACATTTCAACGCGGTGTGTTAAAGTGCGCGACACATGCAGAGAATCATTACTCCGGTCAATATAGAAGGACGCGCCAACCTCGGGCTCCGTCCGGGCGACACCGTGCGCGTCGTCCAGAATATCGTTGAATTAAAAAAAAGGCGCGGGACCGATAAAAAAGAGAAGACGATTAAGAACACGCGAAAGCAGGCCTTTGAGGGCATCGTACTGGCGGTCAAGCATGGAAGCGAGGCTGGCGCGACGTTTACAGTCCGCGCGACTCTCTCCGGTGTTGGGGTAGAAAAAACTTTTCCGCTCTATTCTCCGGTTATTGATTCAATAACGATAGTAAAACGTTCTGGCGTCCGGCGAGCCAAGCTCTACTTTATCCGAGAGAAGGCGGCCAAGGCCGTTCGTCGCCAGCTGCGCAATGCGCGAATGATGAATCAGAAGAGCGATGAAGAGATTGCTGTCTCAGAAACAATTGCTGAAGAAACCCCGACAGCTGAAGAGAAAAAAGAAGAAAAGAAAGAAGAAGTTATAGTATAGTACCCCAACAGAAAATCCGAGTTACCAACTCGTTTTTTTATCCACAACTGGTAGACGCTACTACATTGAGGGTATGTTATCATTTGCACATGGGGAAGCGTGGTCCGAAACCAGGGTTTAATGCAAAAAGACGAATTTCAGAAACATGGACAACAGACCTTGCGTACGCGGTTGGATTGCTAGCAACTGACGGATGTCTATCTCCTCCTGGGTACCTTATTGACCTGACCTCTAAGGACCGGGAACAGCTTGAGAACTTTCGGCGATGCATTGGCGTTGACCTAAAAATAACAAAGAAATATTCCGGAGGCAGGGAATACCTTAGAATCCAATTTAAAAATACTATTTTTTACAATTTCCTCATTTCTATAGGGCTTACGCCAGCAAAATCAAAGACTCTCGGAAGACTCGCAATTCCGGAAAAATATTTCTTTCATTTTTTGCGAGGTGTTTTCGATGGTGACGGAAGCACTTATTCATACTGGGATCCGCGATGGAGGTCCAGCTTTATGTTTTATTTATGTTTCGCGTCTGCGAGCAAAGTTTTTATTGACTGGTTACGTGAAAATATTGAAACACGCCTTTCAATCAAGGGACATGTTACAGTCACGAAAAGTAGCATTTGTTATCAGCTCAAGTATGCTAAAAGCGATGGTTTGAAAGTACTGCGGAAGATGTATCGTGATGCGCCGAAGGGGTTCTATTTATCGCGCAAGAGATTGAAAATAGTGAAGATGTTAGCTACAGTGAGGGAGAAGCTCTGAAGCTTCAGTGCCCGCCCGGGTGGCGCAACTGGTACCCGCGCAGCCTTGAGGTGGCTGTGGGAGCAATCCCGTGGAGGTTCGAGTCCTCTCCCGGGCACACATATAAAATATGTCAAATAAAATCGCAGACGAAACTAAAAAAGAGAATATTCCGCCGTGCGGTTTTGACATTCGCGCGGCGGCTGGCGTGGAGAAGAAATAATTATGGCAAACATATCATCAAAATTAGGGCAAAATATGAAGCGTATCAGAACGAAAAAGAATATGTCGCAAGGCGACATTGCTCGTGCGTTAGAAGTTGATAGGGGTTATATTAGTAATATTGAAAGCGGTAAGAAAAATCTCACCCTTGCGACAATTCAAAAATTAGCTGATGCGCTTAAGGTATCGGCTGATGAATTATTGAAATAAAAATATGTCTATAAAAATCATTTATTTTGTACACGGCACTACAACGGACAACGAAAAAGAAATTTCGTCGGGTTGGTCTGATGTTGAACTTTCAGAGTTAGGTATAAAACAATCAATTGATTTGAAAGAACAAACCAAAGACAAGAAATTTGATGTCGTCTTTTGTTCTGATCTGCAACGCGCTGTTAAATCAGCAAAACTTGCTTGGGACGGAATATATCCGATTATTCCTGACCAAAGACTTCGAGAATGTAATTACGGAAAGTTGAATGGGGCTTCATCTGCGATTGTAGAGCCAATGCAAGAGGAAGAATGTATCACAAACAGATTCCCCGAAGGTGAAAGTTATGAAGATGTAAAAGCAAGGATTGCAGATTTCCTTGAGTTTTTGAAAAAGAATTATGATGGGAAAAGTGTTGCGATAGTCGCGCACAAAGCCCCACAACTTTCGCTTGATGTTTTACTAACAGGCAAAACTTGGAAACAAGCTTTTGCGGAAGATTGGAGAAAAACAAAAGCTTGGAAACCGGGTTGGGAATATATTTTAGAATAATTATGCAAACTATAAAAACTAAAACTTTTGAATTGGCCGTGTATCAAAAAGGTGATTCGAATTCACCAAAACTTGCGATTGTAATACCAGGAAGATTGGATACTAAAGATTATATTCATAATACAAGTTTGGTTGATTATTTAGCGAGCCGAGGTTATTTTGCGCTGTCATTTGACCCGCCAGGCACTTGGGAGAGTCCTGGAAATATTGAACTTTATACAACCACAAATTATCTCAAAGCCGTGGATGAACTTATTGAGCACTTTGGAAATAAACCGACATTACTCGCAGGTCATAGTAGAGGAGGAACTATCGCAATGTTGGCTGGACCAAAAAATTCTCATGTTACTCATTTCATTCCAATTTTTTCTTATTATGGCCCGCCAAGTGACCCATCAGATGAAAGAATTGTTGATGGGAAAGTAATGAGTTACAGAGATTTACCGCCAGGAAACGAAAAAACTGAAAAGCAAAAAGAATTTGGCTTGCCGCTAAATTATTTTGAAGATGGAAAGCAATATAATGCTTTGGCGGGCTTAAAAAATTGCACTAAACCGAAATTGTTTTTCTATGGTGTGGAGGATGATATGAATGATCCGGAAGATGTAAAGAAAGTATACGAAGAATCTGCGGAACCAAAAATGATACACGGATTAAATTCAGACCACGACTATCGTTATCATCCGGAGATTATTGAAGAAGCAAATCAGATAATCGGTAAATTTTTAGATAGTTATTCCTAAAAATTTATATTTGGATAGCCGCCAAATTTTTTCCGAAAAAGCGAATTGGGAATCCCGCCCGCATTCCTCCTCAGACCCCTCCTGCGGGCGGGAAATCAGTCGAGGCAAAGCGAAAAATCCTTTCCCCCAGAAAAAAAGATTTTCGCTTTGCCGAGTCCGTATTGAAGCCCCACGCACTGCCCGAATACTTGGAGGGCAGAACCCCGAAAGAAAAACACCCTTTCCTTTTTCAAAAGAAATTCGCCCACCGCCAAATCAGAAATGCAAGGAGTGTTTTTTCTTTCGGGGTTGCTGGCGTACTCGCCAGTGCGTGGGCTTCCTCATTCGTTCAATTTCCGCTCGAAAAAAGTTCGCGCGAAGTGTATAATTACAGCACCAAAATCAAAAGCCCCGCCGCATGTGCGGGGCTTTGCCGGTTACTTGGAAGGGTATCCCATTAGGACATTGTAAACATTCTCGGCATTCACAAGCCCCAAAAAGATAAATCCTATAACTGCGAGCCAGACAAAAACGCGAATGCACTTTTGCGCCCGCTCTCCGTCAACCCATCCAAACAGTCGGTCCAGACGATCTTCTAAACTGGTCATGACTTCTCCTCTTTGGTTGTACTTCAAGTTACAGTATAGCACCCTTGCTATAAAAAGTCAATAGCTTGTAAAATGAGGTGTATACTATGAAATATGGCGCTATTTACCGGTAAGGGGGACGGAGGGACGACAACGGCGTTTGGCTGCAACCAACAACGCATATCTAAATCGTCTGAATTGCCGGAGGCGCTCGGCGCACTGGACGAACTGAACGCGTTTCTCGGTTTTGTGAAGATGCGCGCCGCCGATTCGCGGCGAATCGGCGGCATACTGCGCGACGTTCAGGAGAATCTTTTTATTATTCAAGCAGAAACGGCTGGCGCGGATAAAAGACTGAAAGAGGGGACAGTTGAGAAAGTGAGCGAAATAGTTAATGAAATTGAAAAAGAAATCCCGCCGATTAAAGGATTTTCTATAGCTGGTGGGACAGAGCTCTCTGCGTTACTTGATGTCGCGCGGACGCTCGCGCGCCGAGCCGAACGCAGAATTATTGCAGTAAAAAAAATGAATCTGCGCGACCTGTCTCCAGAGACTCTCGCATACATGAATCGCCTCTCCTCTTTACTCTTCGCCCTCGCGCGCCTCGCCAACCATCAGGCGGGCGTTGCCGAAGAAAATCCGAAGTACTAGTTATAGGTAAAAACTCAAGAATATTTTATCCACAACACATAGTGTTTACTTTTCCGTGGTGACGGTCTAAAATTGTAAATATGGCAAAAGCTGTGTGTAAAAGGTGCGGAAAATCCTTTAACGTAAAACCGCACTGGCTTAAGGTCGGCTACGGCAAATATTGCTCTGCCGACTGTCACCACGCCAGTATGAGAAACGGCAAGGAAGTTCCTTGTTCAACATGCAGCACGATGACCTACAAAACACAAAAAGGTCTTAAGGGGTCAAAAAGCGGTAAGTATTTTTGCTCAAAGAAATGCCAAACTCTCTGGCGCAACCAGCTCTACATAGGTCCTGCACACAAAAATTTTAAAACAGGAGAATTTGTGTATCGCGCAAATATGGAGCGGGCTAAGGTTCCAAAAATATGCCGATTATGTAAGACTAAGGATTACCGAGTCTTAGTGGTTCACCACATAGATAAGAACCGGAAAAATAACTCATTGGTGAATCTTGTGTGGCTTTGTCAAAATTGCCACTTTTTGGTTCACCATTATGAATCGGAAAAAGAAAAGATTGTAGAGAAGTGAGTAATAAAATGGTGGTCGTAGCTCAATTGGTAGAGCATCTGCTTGTGGAGCAGAAGGTTGTGGGATCGTGACCCATCGACCACCCAGCAATATTTGCCTGCGAGGAAATATGCTTTCTACAATGGGAGGTGTATAATTGCTGTAAGTAACCAAATATATTATGGAAAATAACTCATTTTCAGAAGTGTTCGGAGTCAAAAGCGTGCGGACCGCTCTCGTAATTGTTCTCGCTATTCTCTCTTTATTCCTGCTAGCGCAGACAATAGATTCTCTAAATGGCATCAACAGGTCCGGAGTGCCTGCGACTGACACTATTACTGTGCAGGGAGACGGGCAAGCAACTCTTCCACCGGACGTCGCGCGAATCTCTTTCTCTGTGCAGAATACCGCAAAGACTGTTGCCGAAGCGCAGTCCAAGACTACCGAACAGACGAACGCCGCACTTGAGTTCGTTAGAAGTCAGGGGATTGATGATAAAGATGTAAAGACACTTTCGTATAACATTTCTCCACAATATTCATATCCGAATCCGTGCGCGTACGGAGCGGTGTGTCCGGAATATTACAGAGAGCCGAAAATAACCGGTTACCAAGTCTCACAATCAGTTCAGGTGACTATGCGTGACCTCGCAAAAGTCGGGGAAGTGCTTGGCGGACTCGGTAAGTTGGAAGTGCAGAATGTGAACGGTCCGTCGTTTGCTCTGGATGATTCAACATCAGGCTACAATGCCGCGCGCGCTGACGCGATTGAGAAAGCGAAGGCACAGGCGAAACTTCTTTCTAAACAGCTCGGAGTCAAGCTTGGCAAGATAGTGAACTTCTCTGAGTCTTCTGGCGGTTATCCGTATCCGATGGCGTATGGACTAGGCGGTGACGTTATGATGGCGAAAGAAGCCTCTCCAGAAGTCCCGGCGGGCGAGAACACGTATAACGCCTCCGTCTCCATCACCTACGAAATTCGCTGAAAAGTTTTCCACAAACGCCCCGCCGCTTTGCGGCGGGGCGTTTGACTAATTTTGGGCACCATACTATACTGCTTTTATCAGAGCCCGCAGGGCTTTTTTATTTACCGAACACAATATCTATGACTTCACCATTCACCTATTTGAAGCATGTTCGTGAAGAGTTCACGCATATCGTATGGCCGACGAATCGGACGGCTATCTCGCACACGCTCGTTGTCATCGGCATCGCCGTCGCGATGGCTCTCGTCGTCAGCCTCTTTGATTACGTCTTCGGCTCTGTAGTTAAGGGCATCATCGGCGGATAATTCTATTGTTATGGATGAAAACGAGACACAGCAGATGGCAGACATCACGCCGATAGCGCGAAAGGAGATTCGCGATGAAGTTACTCCGCGAGAAGAGGACGCGCGCTGGTATACCATCCACACCTACGCAGGCTACGAGAACGCCGTGGAGCGCAACCTGAAACAGCGCATAGAGTCGCTCGGGATGGAAGGGAAGATATTTAAGGTTATCGTGCCGACCGAAAAGAAAATAAGAGTGAAGGGCGGGAAAAGAATAGTAGAGGAAGAGAAGATTTATCCCGGCTACATTCTAGTGCGAATGATAGTAGACGACGACTCGTGGTTCGTGGTCAGAAATACGCCGCGCGTTACAGGCTTCGTTGGCTCTGGTAACACGCCGGTCCCTATGGAGGAGTCCGAGGTTGCTACGCTGATGAAGCGTATGACGGCAGAGGCGCCGAAGCACCGCATAGACCTCGTTAAGGACGATGCGGTTGTTATCGCCGACGGTCCGTTTAAGGACTTGGAGGGTAAGGTCGGCGAGATAGATGAAGACCGCGGGAAGGTGAAAGTGATGGTCTCTATGTTCGGGCGCGAAACTCCGGTAGAGCTGGATTTCTTGCAGATACGTAAACTCTAAGGTAATCTCACATAACTTATGGCAACTGTTGTTAAAAAGATAAAACTTCAAATCCCAGGCGGGGCGGCTACGCCCGCGCCTCCGGTAGGCACAGCACTAGGCCCGGCTGGCGTGAACATCGGCCAATTCGTGACGCAGTTTAATGCCGCGACACAGGACAAGAAGGGCACTATCATTCCGATAGAACTCTCGGTCTACGACGACAGAACGTTTACCTTCATAATGAAGAATCCGCCGGCCTCGCGTCTCATCTTAAAGGCGCTTGGCATAGAGAAGGGTTCGGGTAAGGCGAAGGAGGAAAAGGTTGGCACGCTCACGCAGGCACAGATAGACACAATTGTAGAAGAGAAGATGCCAGACCTGCAGGCGAACTCTCCCGAAGCCGCAGCTAAAATCATCGCCGGCACGGCCCGGAGCATGGGCGTGGAAGTTAAATAGGTCGGTATAATCGTTTTCTTCCTTTACCCTGTTTCAGGTTTGAGTATTTTCTATATTCACAACCTATACCTTCCCAGTTCTCTGCCGATAATCTGACAGGTCTGTTTTTGTAAGTCAGTTCTAATGTGATTCCGATATTTGCGAGTTCGGATGCAAAGATTGAAGGATTCTTGGCGCCGCATAATTTTTTAATTGTCGGCAGTGAGCCTGGACCGATCGGGAATTGTTTGAAGAGATCAATATGCTGCGGGAACTGATATGCAACATCAATAAGTACTTCAGTCCACAAAAATGAATGATTGTATCCAAAAATTGGGAGAAGCGTATTCACTCCGTCATACACGGATTTTTTCTCCCAGGTCTGTATTTCGTCCGCAATTTTCAGCATGACGAGAGGGAGATGGCGCGTGATAAAAAGTTCCCGTGTCGGCGTTCCGCTTTTCATAATCGTACTCACGGGGAACACATAGGGTGTGCCGAAGCGCGGCCGCGGATGCGCCATAAGCTTTCTATAAACGAGATTATTTTCTATTGCGTTATACGAAAGGAGGCCTGCCGCTACAATAGTTTCCGGCCGTGCAACCATCCGGCAGTAGAACATGTTGAGAAGCCATAACGAGAAGTCGTTGCGGATTGGATTCAGTAATGTATGAAATTCTATCGTTTGACGGTCGAGTTCTCTAAGGACGTTGCAGAAGCGGTATTTTGAGAGTACAGGATCATCGGTATATGGCGCTGGCAGTCCCGCGGTTTTCTTTTCCCATATCTTCATTCTGTCATTTATGAATCGGCAAAGTTCTTTCGGAATTTTTTCCGAGAAACTAGTTAAGTGCTCAGTAGTATGTAATCGCCAATGGCGATATAGGTTCTTTATCGGTGTCGGTAATTCCATTTATTTCTTTTTCTTGGTGTCCAGATAAAGGCGCGGGAGCATCATCTCTGGCTTCCACGCTTTCTTGAGTTGAGCGATATTTTTTGAGGACTGATATTTGCCGGTTTTTGTATAATCGGAGCCGATAATCGGCCCCGTTTCAAAAAAGACAATCTGTGCGATGCGCCGCCCGACGACGAGCGGGATGATGTAGTTTTTGGAATTGTTGGTTATCTCCATCGTCCAGCGGTTTACATATCCTACGTCGCCCCAGCCGGCGCACTTGCAGACCTCTATAAAATTGCGCCCCATTGATGACCGTGCCTTCATCATCGTGGTTATGGTGTCGCGCCCGCCTATAAATTCATTCGTGTGCGCGAGAATAGTTTCGCCGGGGCGGAGCAGGATGACCTTATCGCTCGGACTGATGCCGTCCCATTCAAATTTGTATTTCTTGAATGCTTCTTTTGCCTTAATCGCCCGCTCCACATTGTCTGCGCCCCACACATGCTCCATGTGCCTCTTGCTCCAGATGTTGTAGAGACTGTGATTGTATTTCGTCGGTTGTTCGCGGAAAAACCATTCGCCGAGCGCTACGTCGTAGCTGGAGGTCGCGAGATTCTCTCGCTTGAATGGTTCAATAATAATGGAACCTTTTTTCATTCCTTCAAGAATCCGCTTGTCCGACAATGCCATGCTTGCGATTATACGCTTTTCTTGCTTTTTATGCTTCACAGTCGCGGAGGATTTTTCTTGCTTTTTATACTTTTGTGGCGTAAAGTTATAATAGGTTCTTTAACTTTCCTGGGAGAAACATAATGACCGTTCAATTGGTATCGTCGAATGTATTTAGGCCGAAGCGCGTTAAATACCTACTACTAAGTGAAGTCGTTTGCTTGACAGGACACTGGGAAGTGCTCCGTGAGTCGGAGGTAATGCTTATAGATCTGAGAGGTAAACTTGCCAAGGCGGCAGTGTTTGTTAGCACAAATCCCGATAAAGACGACCGGCGTTTCTTCATTCCGTCAGTGTATATCGGCATACCAAACAGGGACGGTGTCTTTCCTGAAAGCGCACTGATTGGTGCGTTTCCGCGCCTCGAGATGTCAAAAGGTGAGTATGGTATTTATCTCAAACACTTCGTGCGGGAACAGTTCGCCAAATTCTTCGCACACATAATCGCATGCGCTGGAATAAAAACTTTGTTCTTCAAAAACGGCGCCCTTACTCCCAATGCGGTAATGATTTTTAAAGACAATGGGATAAAGGTTATCAAAGTCGATGTTTAAACACCTAATCCCTCGGTTATGCCGGGGGATTTTTTTGCGGATGGGTATTCACAATTTCTCCTGGTGGGTGTATGCATATATATGCAGGCTCTTTTTTAGAGGGAGATATGATGGGATTTAAAGAAAGTATGGCGCTACACAAATACGCAGAAAATACCGTCAGCGTCTGCGCGTGCGGATGCGGGAAGACGGTAATTGGTTTTGTTTGTTACCGCACCAGAGATGGTCGTCCACTGGCATCGAGCGAGTGCGGTGCCAGGTATGAGAAAGAACACAGGCCAGACTACGGTCGTCCGACAGGCATAACTACCACCAATTGAACTACGAAAGGAGGTGGTGAATCCGAAGCCCCGCGCATGTCGCGGGGTTTATCATTATCCACTTCTTGTTTCTATCGTATAGTATAATTTAGCTATAGCTGAGTTATAGTATACGCATGGGAATGGCTGAAAAGAGAATGGCCAGAGAAATTCGGAGAACTAAAGTCAACGCGCTTATAATAAGCGCTGTTGCTTTTTCCGGAGTAATTGCAGTAGCGGCCCTCGCGCCCGGACTCGCGAATGCGCTTGGCAAAAGCAAATATTTGCGACAGCGGCTCTATCAAGCGCGAAAGCGGATTTCGGTTTTGATAACAGACGGCTATTTGGTTCTCGATGAACGCGACGGGAAGAAATTTATTCGGCTTACCGAGAAGGGAGAGCGTTTCGCGGCGATGATGCACGAGGGCACTCTCGCGCCCAAGAGACCGAAACGTTGGGACCGGAAATGGCGGATGCTGATTTTTGACATACCGGAACGGCGGCGTGGAATACGGGAGAAAATTCGCACGACTCTAATCACTCTAGGGTTCGTCCGCCTGCAAGACAGCGTATGGGTGTTTCCGTACGACTGCGAAGATTTCATTCTCGTTTTGAAGGCTGAATTCAAGATAGGCAAGGATGTTTTATACGTTATTGCTGACCATATTGAAAACGACCGGCACTTGCGCCACCATTTCTCGCTTCCAGAAGCGTAGCATATAATCTAGCTATAGCTAAGTTATAGTATACGTGGCGGTTTTGATTTTGGAGTAATTTTTTAGGCAGAATCTGATACACTCATTTGTAATGGAGGAGAAAATACGAAAGGCGGTTACAGAGGCGCTCGGCGGTAAGGCGCCGCCGATTGTGCGCCCGCCAAACATGGCTCACGGCGACTATGCTGTTTTTGTAGGAATGGAAAAGGCAGAAGTAGTTGTGGAAGCCATAAGAAATGAATTAAGCGATTCTGTTGCAAAAGTTGAAATCGCTGGACCGGGCTTCGTGAACATCACGCTCTCGCGAGGAGCAGTAAGTTTTGCAATTGCCGAAGCGGATGCGAAAGGCGAAGAATGGGGCGCTCCAGCCTCCAGCCTCCAGCCTCCAGCATCTAGAATGATGATTGAATATTCTAATCCGAATGCGTTTAAAGAAATGCATATCGGACACCTTGTCGGCACGGTAGTCGGCGAAGCGCTATCACGGCTTATTGAAAACTCTGGTGCGAAGGTCGCACGCGATACGTTCGGAGGCGACATAGGCCCGAATGTGGCGAAAGCAATCTGGGGACTTCAGAAAAAAGGCATCAGTGGACCTACGACGGCACAGGAAATAGGCGAAGCATATACAGAAGGTTCAAATGTGTACGAGAGCGACCATAAAGCGAGAAAAGATATGGACACGCTCAGTTTGGCGATTTATGACGGTACGGATAAAGAGTTGATGGAATTGTGGAGGAGAGGTCGCGACGTATCGATGGGAGAATTTCGCCGAATCTGGAGATTGCTCGGCACGCGCTTTGATTTTGAATTTTTTGATAGCGATACTGTTGAAACAGCGTTGCGCGCGGTAAATGACGGTCTAAATAAAGGCATATTTGAAAAAAGCGACGGCGCAGTTATATATAATGGCGAAAAGAAGGGTGTGCATACTCTCGTGTTCATCACATCGCGCGGCACACCAACATACGAAGCGAAGGATATAGGCCTCGCTTTTATTAAAGAAGAGCGGTGGCCGTCAGATAAAATTATTATCGTTACCGGCAGCGAACAAACTGGGCGTTTTAAAACCATTCTTGCCGCACTCTCTGGAATTGCACCGAAGCTTGCAGAAAAAACAGCGCATGTCGCTACCGGCTTCTTGAAACTCGCTTCGGGGAAGATGTCCTCGCGCGAGGGTAATGTCGTTACTGCTTCAGATTTCATAAAAAGTGTAATTGAAAAAGCAAATGAAAAAAACGAAGACCCGCTTATTGCAGAACAGGTCGCAGTCGGCGCGATTAAATATATGATTCTCCGTCAGGCGCCGGGCTCGGACATTATTTTTAACGAAGAAAAATCACTATCGTTGGAGGGCGATTCCGGACCGTACTTACAATACGCACTTGTCCGGGCTAAATCTGTGCTCGCTCAGACAGTAGGCAGTAAGAAGAAAGCAGCAGACAGTTCTGGAAAATTGTACAAGATTGAACGGGTTATTTTGCATTTTCCGGAGATTACAGCGCGCGCGGCGCGCGAGCTCGCGCCCAACTTGCTTGTGAACTATCTCACAGAACTAGCGGGCGAATGGAACTCATTTTATGCGCAGGAGCGCATCATTGGCGGAGACAACGAAGAGCACAAACTCCTCATCGCCCGCGCATTGGTGAATACGATGTCAAACGGCTTAACTTTACTCGGTATTCGAATGCCAGAAAAAATGTAATATGGAGCACATGCCTGATAAATCGGAGGCGGCTAAGCGCGAGGAGGCTATTCTGGCTTTTTGGGAGCGCGAGAAGATATTTCAAAAGTCGCTGGATAAGAAGTCCCCGAAGGGCGATTTTATATTTTATGAGGGTCCTCCGACGGCGAACGCCAAACCCGCTATTCATCACCTGGAAGCGCGAGCGTTCAAAGACGCCATCCCGCGATATAAAACAATGCGCGGGTATCGCGTGAATCGCCGCGCCGGATGGGACACTCACGGCTTACCGGTTGAACTTCAAGTTGAAAAAGAATTGGGGTTTTCAGGGAAAAAAGATATTGAAAAATACGGCATCGCGGAATTTAATAAGAAGTGCAGAGACAGTGTGTTTGCCTATATAGATGCATGGGAAAAGTTTACGAAACGCATTGGCTTTTGGGTTGACGAGACGAAAGCATATTTCACTTTTGACAGTTCTTATATGGAAGTTCTATGGAACATCTTCGCACAGACAGAGAAGAATGGACGATTATATAAAGATTATAAAGTCGTGCCATGGTGTCCCAGATGCGGCACGGCGCTCTCTTCGCACGAGCTCGCACAAGGCTATGAGGATGTTAAAGACATCACAATCACTGCGAAGTTTGAGATTGAAGATGAGCCGGGAACATTCCTCATCGCGTGGACTACGACGCCATGGACACTGCCGGGGAACGTCGCGCTCGCAATCGGCGAGAATATTTCATATGGGAAATATGAAAAAGACGGCACGCGCGTTATCTTAGCGGACGCGCGCGCGAAGGGCGCGCTCGGAGACGAATGGAAACGCATATCGGATATTCCGGCCATGTCGCTTGTTGGTAAAAGGTATAAACCGCTTTACGACTTTGCAAAAAATCTTGCAACGGAAAATGAAAAACAGAAATTTGATAAAGCGTTTCGAGTATATGATGCAGATTTCGTGACAACCGAGGAGGGCACTGGAATTGTCCATACGTCCGTTATGTACGGACAGGAAGATTTTGAGCTTGGGAATAAGTTGGGACTACCGAAGGTGCATTTGGTGAATCCTGAAGGAAAATTTATTGAAGTGACCGGGTTTTTGGAGGGGAAATCTGTAGTTGACGAAGAAACATCGGTAAAAATTCTAAAAGATTTGAATGAGCGCGGTCTTCTCTTTAAAAAAGAAACCTACGCGCACACCTATCCATTCTGCTGGCGATGCAAGACGCGGCTCATCTACTATGCTCGTGACTCATGGTATATCCGCATGAGTGATTTGCGGGAGAAAATGGTTGCGGAAAATAAAAAAATCCACTGGGAGCCTGAATATATTAGAGACGGCCGTATGGGGGAATGGCTCGCGAATGCGAAGGAGTGGGCGATAAGCCGTGAACGCTATTGGGGAACTCCTCTTCCGGTTTGGCAGAATAAGGACGGCACGGAAAGATTGGTGATTGGCTCAATCGACGAGTTAAAAAGATTTACGAAAAAATCTGGCAACAAATATTTCGTCATGCGCCACGGCGAGGCAGAGAACAATGTAAAAAACATAGTAAGTTCGGATGTGTACGATGGTTTTAGCCTAACGAACAACGGGCGCAAACAAATTGATGCACACATTCAGGAATTAAAAAAACAAAAGATTACACGAATTATTACATCTCCTTTCAAAAGGACTAAAGAGTCCGCAGAAATAATAGCGTCTGCGCTTGATTTATCGATTGAAGAAAATTCAAAATTAGGCGAATTAAACTTTGGGGCATTCAATGGCAGGTCTTTTGATGAGTACCTCGCATTTGAAAATGACAATATGCATATGTATTCCGACCCGATTCAAGGCGGCGAGAGCTATCAAGACGCCAAAAACCGTTTTGGCTCTGTGCTGTATGAGCTTGAGCAGAAATATGCTGACGAAAAAATCCTTATCGTTTCGCACGGCATTGCGTCTGAAGTGCTTGAATCCGTCGTGCGCGGGGCGAATGCAGAAGAATCAAAACTAATTATAGATACGATTGATGTCAAAGTCGCTGATTTGCGCGAACTCCACTTTGTTCCGTTCCCGCATAATGAAAATTACGAGCTGGATTTGCACAGGCCGTACATTGATGGTGTGGTCTTGGTTTCAGAAAAGGGTACTGAATTGCGCAGGGTGCCGGAAGTTATGGACGTATGGTTCGACTCCGGTGCGATGCCGTTCGCGCAGGACCCTAAAAATATACAATATCCTGCGGACTTTATCTGCGAAGCAATAGACCAGACGCGCGGGTGGTTCTATACGCTTCTCGCCGTCGGGACGCTCGCCGGACGCGGAGCGGCGTTTAAGAACGTTATTTCATTAGGGCACCTGTTGGATGCAGACGGACAAAAAATGAGCAAATCAAAAGGGAACGTGGTTGACCCTTGGACAGAGATAGACCGATGGGGTGTCGATACAATCCGTTTCTGGATGTACAGCGTAACGCAAGCCGGCGATTCAAAAAACTACGACGAGAAGACTGTGAAAGAATCCGCGAAGGTTCTTTCTTGGCTTGACAATTGCGCGAAGTTTTATGAACTCTTCGCATCGTCCGATAACATTAGTAGAAAAATTGGTAAGAAAACGGTACTTGACCGATGGATGCTCGCGCGTACGAACGAGACAATTATCAGCGTTACAAGCGCAATGGACGATTACCGTCCGTTTGAAGCTACGCGCGCACTCTCTGCCTTGTGCGAGGACTTGTCGCAGTGGTATGTCCGTCGCGCGAGAGACCGAATGCGAAACGGAGACGAGTCTGCGATAGAGACGCTCCGATATGTATTAAAAAATACTGCGCTATTGTTCGCGCCGTTCGCGCCGTTTCTGGCGGAGTCAATATTTATAAAGGTTAGAGAAGAAGGCGACCCAGAAAGCGCGCATCTCGCCGACTGGCCAAAAATAAAAAAACAATGGAAATTCTTTGGCGACTCTGATAAGAAACTGATTGAAGATATGCAAAAAGTTCGCGGACTCGCATCAGAAGCGTTACGGTTACGACAAAAGGCGAATATAAAAGTGCGTCAGCCGCTCGCCAGCCTGACCGTACCGTATAAAATTAGTAAAGAACTAGCCGCGATTCTCGCAGAAGAAGTGAATGTGAGAAAAATAATTGCAGGCAAAGAGCTCGCGCTTGATACTGTGCTTACGCCAGAACTTATTAAAGAGGGCGACGAGCGGGAGCTCGCACGCGCAGTCGCCGAAGCGCGTAAGTCTGAAGGATTTTCGCCAGGAGATAAAGTGCGCACAAAAATTCATTCGGGAGGAAAGTACCCCGCTCTTCTTTCAACCGGCATTGTGCGATTCAACCTGATTCGCGATGCGGCATAAGTACGAGACACGTGCGATAGTACTCTCGCGAACACCGCGCGGGGAGGCAAATATTCTCGTCGTCCTCATAACGCAGGATGTGGGACTTGTACGAGCCAGAGCGCAGGGACTGCGCCGCTCCGGAGCGAAGCTCGCGCACTCTCTTAAAACATTTTCAGAAAGTTCCGTAGTGCTCGTGCGCGGGAAAGAAAGCTGGAGGGTCGCCGGCGCAGTCCTTGAAGAAGATTGGTTCGCGCGGCTCGGCTCCATCGAGCCGCGCGCGAGGGCTGGACGCATCTGCGGTCTCTTATTGCGTCTTGTCGCCGGCGAAGCGAATGACCAAAAACTGTTTCCTATAGTCAGAAGTTTTTTTAACGCGCTCGCCGCGCTTCCCGAAGCCTCACATGAGTCCGCTGAAATTCTAGCAGTTCTCCGCATACTCGCCGCACTGGGGTTTGATAAGGGCGGAATTCCCGGAAAGGCATCCGCATTTACACAGCCGTTACTCAGTGAAATTCTAAAAAACCGTACAAGCTACATCGCGCGCATCAATAACGGCATCAGTGCCTCTGGCCTTTGATATACTAGGTCTGATGCCGCCAAGACAAGAAGATAATACTGGTGCTTTGGAGAGAGCTAACGAACGTCTCTATACTCCCGGGACAGACTTTGACGTACACCGCCCGCTCGCTCATGACGGAGTTCGCTCCATACCGCATGAATGGGAAGAAAACAGTTTACCAAACAATATTCCTACAAGTCGTGGGAAGAGACGAGTGCGCCTCGCAGGCATGTTTTTCATCATAGCCTTCGTCTTCTTCATAGTTTCGCTCGGAGCCGCCGGCTATTTCTTCTACTTCGGCGGCAATTCGGTGTCCGTGAATAAAATCACCATTGATGTCCTCGGTCCTACGACGATTGCCGCCGGCGATACTGTCCCACTATCGCTTACCGTCATTAATAAAAATCCGGTTGCGATTGACAATGCGATTATTGAAATTAATTTCCCGACCGGCACTCGCAAAGCGGACGGCACGCTGAATGCTTATCCTCGTTACACCGATAATCTGGGCACTCTCGCGAGCGGGGCGACGATAACACGGTCAATAAAAGCCGTGGTGTTCGGCGGAGCGGGGCAGGCGCTTGTATTGCCGGTATCTTTTTCATACAGAACATCCGGCTCCAACACGGCTTTTGTAAAGAAGTCTTCTTATGCTCTCGCGGTCTCATCAACCCCCCTATCGGTATCGGTTGACGCTCCTTCGGAAACCGTTTCAGGGAAGCCGTTCACGATTACTCTCACAGTCCGCTCAAATGCGGCTGTGCCGTTGAGTAAAGTTGTTCTCGCTGGGGCTTTTCCGTTCGGTTTTTCCGTCACGTCGTCTTCAATCCCGTCTTCCGACTCCAACTTTTTTATAGGAACAATATCGCCCGGGGCGAGCAAGACGGTAACGCTTACAGGAACACTTTCAGGACAGGACAACGAACAAAGGGTTTTTCATTTCACGGTCGGGACATCAAAGGCGGAGAATGACCAAACAATGGCTGTCGCCTACATGACGCAGGACGCGACCGTAGATATAACCTCGCCCTTTATTACCGCGACCCTTTCTCTCTCGGGCAATACGGGGATGAACATTGTAGTAGCTCCGGAAAGTTATCAAAATGCAACCGTCTCTTATTCCAACACGCTTGCGACCAGCATTGCGAACGCGACCATTGAAGTCGCTCTCTCCGGCTCGGCGATTGATTATGGCAGCATACAAACCGCGAACGGTTTTTATCGCTCTGACGACAGCACGATTGTTTTCAGCAGAGACACAGACCCGTCCCTGTCTTCGCTCTCGCCGGGCGCATCGGGTCTGGGCTCTTTCACTTTTTCAACGTTACCAACCAGCGCGTCAAGAACCGCTCCGTCAATAACTTTCACCATTTCAGTATCGGGAACGCGAATCGGACAGACAAACGTTCCGGAACAGGTAAGCGCGTCTTTCATCAAAGTCGTAAAAGTTGCGACATCAGTCGCACTCTCGGCCTCCTCGCTCCACTCATCAGGACCTTTTCCGGGGAGCGGTCCGATTCCGCCGCGCGCGAATCAAGACACGACGTACGCCATTGTTTGGAACGCCAGAAACGACGGAAGTGCGATTGCCGACGGCAAGGTCTCGGCTGTGTTGCCGAGCTATGTTTCGTATACCGGTACCATTGCGGGCTCCGGGTCTTTCTCATACGACGAAGGGTCGCACACTGTTTCGTGGGACGTCGGCGAACTCGCGCAGGGAAGAAGCATGCAAGGGTCGTTTCAAGTTTCTATCACCCCGTCAACTTCGCAGAGAGGCGAGGCGCCTGTGTTAGTCGGCGTATCGTCTTTTTCTGGATATGACCGTTTCGCCGGAGTTCAGATAAGCGCTTCTGCTGACCCGGTAACGACGGAGACAAAGGGGGATGCGGGGTATATCTCTGCAAACGCAGTTGTGCAATAATCAAACTCTTATGGAAAACTTGATGGAAAAAATCGTCTCGCTCTGCAAGCGACGAGGTTTCGTATTCCCGGGCTCGGAGATTTATGGCGGTCTCGCTGGGACCTATGACTATGGGCCTCTCGGTGTCGTCTTGAAAGAGAACATAGAACGCCTTTGGTTACAGATGTTTCGCGACAGCCGAGACGATATGTACGGAGTTGACGCCGCGATACTTATGAACCCGAAGGTGTGGGAAGCGAGCGGGCATGTGCAGACATTTGCCGACCCGCTCGCAGACGGGAAGATGTTCAATACGATGTTTAAGACTTCTGCCGGCGCCGGAGAAGAAGTCTCTACCGTATACATGCGGCCGGAAACAGCCGGTGGAATCTTCACGAACTTTAAGAATGTAGTTGATTCCATGCATCCGAAGATGCCGTTTGGTATCGCACAGGTAGGCAAGGCGTTTCGCAATGAAATCGCACCGCGTGATTTCATCTTTCGCCTGCGCGAACTCTCCCAGATGGAAGTTGAATATTTCGTTAAGCCATCCGATTGGGAACAAGCGTTTGAAGAATGGCGCAAACTTATGCACCTGTTCGCTGTCGCTGTAGGGTTACCGCAGGCTATGACTCATGAGCTGGAAGTCCCTGACGGAGAAAGAGCTCATTACTCCAAGCGCACTATAGATTTTGAATTTGATTATCCATTTGGACGCAAGGAACTTTGGGGTCTCGCATACCGTACTGACTTTGACCTCTCTGCGCACGCGAACGCGTCAAGCACAGAACTTTCGTATATTGACGAAGAGACAAATGAGAAATATATTCCGCATGTAATAGAGCCGTCTCTCGGAGTTGACCGAACTATTCTTGCCGTCCTAACGAGCGCGTATCGCGAAGACACGATGGGAGACGAGACGCGTATCTATCTCGCGCTCTCGCCGAAGATTGCGCCGGTAAAAGCTATGGTGTCGCCACTCTTGAAGAATAAATCGGAGCTTGTTGCGAAGGCTAGAGAAGTGCGCGCAGAATTAAAGAAAGTTCACCCAGCAATTGCTTGGGACGACAACGGCAACATCGGCAAGCGCTATCGCCGGCAGGATGAAATCGGCACGCCATTTTGCATCACAATAGACTTTGATACCCTCGGTGAATCTCACGAGTTAAAGGACACCGTCACTCTCCGCCATCGCGATACTGGCGAACAAGAGCGTCTCACCGTCGCCGAAGTTTCCTCCCGCATCCGCTCCGCGATTGAATAAAAAGAATGTGCTAGGATGCCCGTATGGACAAGGAAATTCGCGTTTCTATCACATCCGGAACTGTTTTTACTACACTGCTTATTATAGCGGGCGTCTATCTCTTCTGGGTCTTGCGCGACCTCGCGCTCCTAGTCTTGACTGCCATCATCATCGCGTCGGCGATAGAGCCGGGCGTCGCGTTCTTCATACGGTATAGCGTTCCGCGATTCGTATCCGCTCTTCTGGTATATGCGCTCGTTTTTGGAGCCGTCTTTGCAATTCTCTTTTTGTTTTTCCCTCCGATTATTGCAGACGCCGCGAACTTTCTCTCCGCGATGCCGAGATATCTTGATACGATAAATATCACAACGCCTCTTTCAAACATTACAGCCACGGTCAGCGAAGTCAGTAGCCAATCCCAAACGCAATCATATGTGCAGACGCTCGTCTCGCTTCAGTCTCTCTTCGCGTCAAGCTCAGGCAGTGTCCTTCAGCTCCTTATTACGTTCTTTGGAGGCATCTTCTCTCTTGTGTTGGTTATAGTTCTTTCATTTTATTTCGTCCTGCAGAACACCGGCGTAGATGACTTCATCCGTCTTGTAATGCCCGTAAAGTACGAGGAGTACTATGTAGACCTCTGGAAGCGTTCGCAGAAGAAGATAGGGCTCTGGATGCAGGGACAGATACTTCTCTCGGTCATTGTCGGCATTCTTGTGTATCTCGGGCTTCTTATCATAGGAGTTCCGTATGCTCTGCTTCTCGCGATATTCACAGCGATGATTGAGATTATTCCGGTTTTCGGCTCTATCATCGCCGGAGTGGTGGCCGTTATTGTTGGGTACTCTGACGGCGGTGTCGCGATTGCTGCGATTGTCGCCGGTCTCTATGTAGTCGTCAACCAGTTTGAGTCCAATTTGATTTACCCTCTGATTGTTAAGAAAATAGTCGGCATCCCGCCACTTCTGGTCATAGTGGCTCTTATCGCCGGATATACTCTCGCCGGATTCTTGGGAGCCATCCTTTCCGTTCCTGTCTCGGCCGTCCTGCTTGAATTCATTACGGACTTTGACAAGCGTAAGCGCCGTACAATGAATGATTCTTAAGAATGGCTAGATTTGTAACAACTGCGATCCCATACGTGAACGCGAGGCCTCATATCGGCCACGCCCTTGAATACGTACAGGCCGACGCATATGTTCGAGCGTTACGTCTCTTTGGTGAGGACGTCTTCTTTCTTACCGGCACAGACGACAATGCTTTAAAAAATGTCCAAGCAGCCGAGGAGGCCGGTAGACCGATTAAAGAGTATATAGCAGAAAATGCAGAGCATTTTGTTGAATTGGACCGTCGTCTTAATGTTGTATATGACGATTTCATTCGCACGTCTTCTGACCAGCGACACAGCGCGGGAGTTGAAAAACTCTGGCGCGCGACGAATCCTGAGGATCTATACAAAAAAAGCTATCGCGGTTTTTATTGTGTCGGATGTGAAGAATTCAAAACAGAGAAAAACTTGGCAAATTTAGAATGTCCTGAACATCCTGGGAAGAAGTTGGAAGAAGTTGAAGAAGAAAATTATTTTTTCCGCCTGTCTTCATATCAGGACAAACTGTTGGAGCTGATAGAGTCCGGAACTCTGCGCATAATTCCCGAGAGCCGTAAAAATGAAATAACCTCATTCATCCGTGGAGGGTTAGAAGATTTCAGTGTGTCTAGAACTGCGAAAAGAGCCAAGGGTTGGGGCATTCCTGTCCCTGACAATCCTGACCAATATCTATACGTTTGGTACGATGCGCTCGCTAACTATATTACAGGGTTAGGATATGCCAGTGGCTCTGATGAATACCAGAAATATTGGGTGTCTGCAAAAAACAAGACGCACATGATAGGTAAGGGTATCAATCGATTCCACACTGTCTACTGGCCTGCAATGCTTCTCTCCGCCAATGTACCTCTCCCAACTGAAGTGTTTGTACACGGATATATAATCTCTGGCGGGCAGAAGATGAGTAAATCAATTGGCAACGTGATTGACCCGAACGAACTTCTAGACCGCTATGGGACTGATGCTGTTCGCTACTTCCTCCTGCGCCACGGGCATCCAACTGAGGACTTTGACCTGACTGACGAGCGCTGTCGCGAGTGGTACACGGCGAATCTAACGAACGGTCTCGGCAATCTAGTGGCGCGCGTGATGAAGCTCGCAGAAGAACATCTACCAAACCCTGTTGTCATAACAAAAGATGACGAGAAAATCGCAGAGGAGTTTTTAAAAAAAATAGAAGAATTCAAATTCAACGAGGCGATGGATTTCGTCTTTGCGAAAATATCTGCGGCCGATGCATATATGAATACAAATGAACCGTATAAAAAAATAAAGAGCGACGCGGGGGTGGCTGTAAGAGATATTGAATATTTGGTGCACGAGCTCGCAAGCATCGCAACGCATCTCGCTCCGGCGATGCCTTATACGTCCGGAATAATATTGAGAGCTGTGCGAGAGAACAAAAAGCCCGAGAACCTTTTCCCGAGATTATGACAGTAAAATATGTTGATGCACACTGTCACATACAGTTTGAACAGTATGCGCAGGACGACATTGAACTCATTGAAAGAATGAGAGAAGAAGGGGTGGCTGGAATCGTGGTGGGCGTAGATTTAGAATCTTCAAAAAAAGCGGTTGAACTGGCAGAAAAACATGAGCACTTGTTCGCATCTGTCGGACTACACCCGAACCGTGTTACAGATGAGATTTTTGATATAGAGACATATCTCGGATTCGCGAAGAATAATAAAGTCGTTGCGATAGGGGAGTGCGGGCTGGATTATTATAGACCGGCAAAAGTGAATGATGAAGTAAAACGTGCGCAGATCGAAGCTCTGCGCACGCACATTGAGCTCGCCGCCGAACTCGACAAACCACTAATTATCCACGCACGTCCAAGTAAAGGTCTGCCTGCCGGTAGGCAGGGGATGATGGATGCGTATTCGGATTTGATAGAAATTTTGAAAGAAGAAAAAATAAAACACCCAAACTTGCGTGGAGACATACATTTCTTTGTTGGTGGCATTGAGGAGGCGAATTTACTCATTGCGCTCGGATTCACGATTTCATTTACAGCCGTCATCACTTTTGCGCGCGATTATGATGAAGTTATTAAAGCCGTTCCGCTTGAGAGTATCCTTTCAGAGACAGACGCTCCATATGTAGCTCCATCCAACCGTCGTGGAGAGCGCAATGATCCATTAGCGGCAGTTGATGTTGTAGCCAAAATCGCAGAGATACGCGATGAACCTTTAGAAACCGTTCGTACCGCCCTCCTCGCAAACGCCAAACGTCTATTTATCCTGAAGCATTGAAGGATTTGCTCTATAAATGCTCTCGTGATAAGATTCCGCCACTATGGCGAAGCGAAATATAGATATGAGAATAGATGAGGAGGCGACCCCCTCCTTCGCTGAAGCTACGGAGGGCACGGCGCGTGTTTACGAGCTCGGTTTTCACATTGACCCTGAACTTCCCACAGAGGAGGTAAAAAAGTCTTACCAGACAATACGCGAACTCATTTCTGATAAAGGAGTGCTAGTAGCAGAGGGCGAACCGCAGAAAATACCGCTTGCTTACACGATTTCCCGCCAAGAAACTTCAGGACGGCGCGATTTTGACTCCGCTTACTTCGCATGGATTGTCTACGAGACCACTGCGGAGAGTCATTCTGAAATTATCTCTGTGGCTTCTGCCAATAAGCACATTGTGCGTTTTATTGACCTGCTTACGACTAAAGATGCGGCACGCCACTCTGTGGAGATGCGAGAGCTCTCTATGAAGATGCCGGAGAAGACAGAAGACCATGAGGAGACAGCAGGCGCAGAGCTTGATGCCGCTCTTGAAAATGTCGTTGTATAATTAACCTTATATATGTACTTAAACAAAGTATTCTTATATGGCAATCTCACACGCGACCCGGAGCTAAAGGCGCTCCCGTCGGGGAGCAATGTCGCCAACTTCGGCCTCGCGACCAATCGCACCTATAAGGATAAAAGCGGAGTTAAGCAGGAGGCAACAGAGTTTCATAACATTGTGGCGTTCGGTCGCACGGCCGAAGTTATCGCGCAGTACTGCAAGAAAGGTCGCCCTATTTTTGTGGAGGGACGTATTCAAACGCGCTCTTGGGAAGGAAAAGAAGACGGGAAGAAGCAGTACCGCACAGAAATTGTTGTGGATAACTTCCAGTTTGGCGCCGATGGTAAGACTGGTACCGGTGCGCCTCGCGCAGGTCAAGAAGAACAGCCTGCCCCAAAGGATGACGGCGAGGCGATAAAGTATCCAGACGAGGAGATCAACCCCGAAGACATACCGTTTTAAACTTTTAAATATTTAAACATTTCACCATGGCCTATCAAGCTGAAAGGGAAGAAGTTGAGATAAAGAAATTTATAGACTACAAAGATGTGGCGTATCTGAAGCTGTTCACAAACCCGCACGCCAAGATGCTCTCCAAGAAGCGCACCGGTATCCCCGCAGGCAAACAGCGCGACATAATGCAGGCCATCAAGCGCGCCCGCTACATGGCGCTCCTTCCGTACGTCTCTGCGTAACCTCTTCTACGCTTTTTCTACGCGTTCGGCGTAAAGGCCGGAGTCGGTGTTGATTCGAACAATGTCGCCAGTGTTGATTCAGGCCGTTGTTGTGAGCGAAAACGGAAGCGGAGCGGGAATCCTCACACTCTGCGTCCGATGTGATGCGTTAATAAGAGTAAAGCCGCGGATGCGCTTGGTTCGTGGGTTTACGCGAAGCAACACGTCATCTTTAGCTTCTATGGTTTCGTCAGACTGGCGTGGCGTGCCGTCTGAAAAGTAGAATACATCTGCTTCTTTGTCGTAGAAATACTTAATCATAATCATAGGATACCGCGTTTTGGCTTCTTCGCAAGGTAGGCGGTCAACACGAAAGGATTAGCCCCGGTCTTCACGACGATAGCGAGAAATCTCTTCTTTCGCGCAAGAAAGCGATAACAGATCACAACTAAACTTACGCTTTTTCCACACGTTCGGTATAGAGACCGGAGTCGGTGTTGATTCGCACAGTGTCGCCCGTGTTTATAAAGAGAGGCACGTCTACTTTTGCACCAGTCACGAGCTCCACGAGCTTGGTGCCCCCTGAGACTGTGTTGCCTTTGACTGCTGGAGGTGCGTCTTTTACCTCAAGCTCAACTTTTACAGGGATTTTTACTGACATTGGCTTATCTTCATAGGTGAGGATGTCGACCAGACTGTTCTGCGTGATCCACTGAACTCTGTCGTGCACGACTTCGTCAGGGAATGCGAAACGATTTTTTGGATTTCCTTCTTCTGCGAACCAGCTCTCTCCCTTGTTGGTGTAGAGATATCGCGCTGGCATGTTGCCTATGTCAGCCTCTGTTACCGTCTCGTTCTGATGGAAAGAAATTTCAACGACTTTTCCAGAGACTAGATGACGAAGCTTGGTTTGGTTCACCGGCTTTCTCTGTTGCATGCGGAAAATATGCGCAGAAAGCACTTCGTACGGCTCGTTATTGTAATCTATAACGATACCTTTTAATATTTCATTGTAACTAAGTACAGCCATGTTTCAGTTATAAAAAGTGCCCCAAGAGGGCGATTCGTGTATGCTAGCAGACATAATGAATTTATCAACAGCAGAAGACGTAAACACTCTCTCGGACGCAACTCTGCTCGCTCGTTCACAGAGGGAGCCGGATTTATTCGCCATACTGGTGCGCAGATATGAGGCTGCTCTTCTCCGGAGGGCGCGAAAGATATTGTTCTCTCAAGAGGACGCCGAAGAAGCTGTGCAGGACGCTTTCACCAAGATGTACCTATACGCGGACAAGTATCACGAACAGGAGGGAGCGAGCTTCTCTTCGTGGGCATATACAATCTTGAATCGCGTTGCGTACACCAAATATGTTGCGCGTCGCAAAGAGGGCGGACAGCGAGCAGAATTGGAGCCGGAACACTATGAATCTCTGCCGGATGCGAGAGCTGAATTTATTGAAGACTTATCAATACGAAACGAAGTTATTTCCGCGCTCGCCAAACTTCCTGAAACTGCGGCGAAGATTTTGAGGTTGCAGTTTATTGAAGGGAAGAGCCAAGAAGAAATCGCCGAATCTGAAAATCTGTCTATTCCGGCAGTGAAGACGCGAGTTCATCGCGCCAAAAAACTTTTTAAAGAAGTGTACGATAGCCAAAATGAACTATGAATGATATTCAAACAAACATTGAAAAAACAGTAATGCGTCGCATTAATCTTATCCGCATGCTAGGGCTCGTTATTTCAACAGTAACACTCGCGATACTCACTCTAATCCTAGCTCTTTGGGGTATCGGAAAAGAGGTGTGGGTTGAACGTGTATTTCAAAATGCTCCGGATGATTTTATGGAGCTTCCGAATTTCTTTATCGCCGCATTTGGTCACACTCGTCTCGTTGTTCAAATACTTGCGATTCTCACATTCGCATCTTTCATTTATCTCGCCCGTGCAACCCTCCGCGCCATTTCTTCCATCTTTACTCCAACAAACGTCTAAATTTTACTCACACTTCTGGATGAAGTTTTATCCACAGCCACTATAAAATAAGGTGTACCTTAATTCACGCTATAGCGTAAAATAAGGTGCAATGAGATTTAGCAGAAAATTAGCAAAAGAGAAGAATCAAGAGAAATTTGACCGCAAAGATGTCGGAAAGATTGTTGCGCGAGCGCGCGGAAATCGGCGCGTTCCTCTCCAAACAATAATCCTTGGTACACTTGCAGTCACAGGCGTCCTTGCGACTGCGCTTGTTGCCCCAAATGCCGTGCGGCTTTTTGAGTATCTCAATCCGATTTCTCGCAGGAACACCATCCGGTTCAATCAGCGCATCATGCAAGCTCTTCTACGACTTGAACGAAACGGACTCATTCATATAACTGGCGAGGGCAGAAAGCGCGAGATACATCTTACTGTGCAAGGAGAGGATAAAATTAATGCTTTATACGCTGGCGCGTATGTCATTCCATTGCCAGTTCTCTGGGATGGAAAATGGCGAGTAGTCATGTTTGACGTACCGGAAAAGCGCAAGAAAATTCGCGACACGCTTCGTATGCTACTGCGAAGTGCTGGCTTTATCCATTTCCAAGACAGCGCATGGATACAGCCATATCCTTGCGATGAGCTCGTTACTCTGCTCCGCTCGCATCTAGGGAGCGGGAAGGGTGAGATACGCTACTTAATTGCGTCATTCGCAGACGAAAGCGATTACACATTCCGCAAGCATTTCAACCTCGATAGCATTTGAACGCGGAATATAAAGTATCTCCCGCATTTCTTCATGTACCTTATTTTACGCTATAGCGTGAATTAAGGTACATTATGAAATCGATACAAGTATGGATCTTATAGCGTCGAATGCACAATCATGAACGATGTGGTAAGCTCTCGGAAGTTTGTTACTAGGAAGGGATTGTCATGCCAAAGTTTAAAAAAGGCGATATCGTTCGTCTGAATGATCTCGGGAAAAGTGATCACGCGCTTGGCAACAAGCAGTACATACCAAATTCATGTGGTGAGCTACTTCTTGCAGGGGAATCTCTCAAGATAAGCAATGTCGTCCCAATGTTTGAAGGATCAAGGTACTTCTCGTTGCATTTCTACGATGGCGCGTACTCCTATTCGGAAGATTATTTTGAACTTGCCATGTAATTCACGGCATGCTTCGAGGGAAGGAGAGCAATCTCCTTCCTTTTTGTATAATTATTCCGCGAGTTTTAGTTTGATTTGTTTGAGGAGCTCTTTGGCTATGTCTTTGTTGGTAGCGAGGAAAGTGCGCGAGGCGTCATAGCCAACTGCGAGCTTCTCGCCGTTGAATTTGTAGGTGGCGCCGGCTTTCTCCACTAGCCCGAACTTTTCACCAAGCGCGATGAGCTCGCCCTCTTTGCTGATGCCCTCGTTATATAGCAAGTCAAATTCGGTCGTCTTAAAGGGCGCGGCGACTTTATTCTTCACTACTTTTACACGCACTCTCCCCCCGACTACTTCCTCGCCTTTTTTAATAGAAGCGATGCGACGAATGTCCAGACGAACAGATGTGTAAAACTTCAGAGCTTTGCCTCCCGGAGTTGTCTCCGGGTTGCCGAACATTACGCCGATTTGCATTCTTATCTGGTTGATGAATACGACAATCGTCTTGCTTCTAGAGACTATCGCCGTTAACTTGCGGAGCGCTTGGCTCATAAGGCGCGCCTGCTTTCCGACATGCTGTTGACCCATCTCACCCTCTATTTCATCTTTTGGAGTAAGCGCCGCGACGGAGTCTATAACTATGATGTCAACGTTTCCACTTCTCACTAAAGATTCAACGATATCAAGAGCCTGTTCTCCAGTGTCCGGTTGAGAGATAAGAAGCTCCTGTAGCTTCACCCCGATACGGCGTGCATATTCGGGGTCAAGCGCGTGCTCAGCATCCACGAACGCCGCGATGCCACCGGCCTTCTGCGCTTCAGCGACGATATGAAGCGCAAGAGTCGTCTTACCGGAAGATTCTGGACCGAATATTTCTATGATGCGTCCTCGTGGAACGCCTCCCACGCCGAGCGCGGCATCAAGCCCGATGGAACCCGTCTGTATGACGGGAATTTTCTGCGGAGCGCCCGCGCCAAAGGTGGTAATAGATTCATCGCCAAATTTGGTTCGGATTTCTTTAAGCGCTTGGTCAATGGATTTCTGCCTCTCGCTTTTATCCGTGCTCGCTATCGTCAGCGTTTTTAAAACTTTTTCTTTTTTTGGTTTTCCGAAGGCCATATCGTTAATAATTTACAATTTCTAATTTTCAAAAGGTACGAAGATTGAACGCGTTTCAGTCACTGTTTTGCCGAAGCGGTCGGTAGCCGTGAAGGTAAGTATAGACCCTCCGCGCGGAAAGGTAAGGGTTGACGAAAAGTCTCCATTCTGGTCTCGGAACAGCGGTTCTCCGTTAAGCGTTACTGCAGAAGCGCGCTTGGTATTCCCGCTGACAACTACGATTCCGTCCGGATAAAGAACGTTGTCCGCGGGTGATGCAATAAAAATGGAAGGACCGGCTAAAAGCGGCCATGCTTCCGTGATGCCGTAACCGGCAAGAATAAATAAAACTGCGCCGATTAAATACCTTGTCATTTTATCTAAAAGACATCTTCTTCAACATCGTTTACGTTTGTAATACTGCCTTGCGCCGCGGAGTCTCTCGTAAGAACTTCGCGCGGTTTACTGCCGTCGGCGGGACCGATGACCCCGCGCTCTTCAAGCACGTCCATAAGGCGCGCCGCTCTTGAATAACCGATTTTCAGTTTCCTCTGGAGATATGAGGTTGAAGCGCGCCCCGCTTGTTCAACAGTAGTGCGCGCGTCCTCGTAGAGAGTGTCGTCTATGTCATCGTCAAAGTCGCCGTTTACAAGCCCGATTACATCGTTGGGTTCTGTGCTTGCGCCGCCGCCAAAATCAATACTTGATAAGTCCCCGACATTATGGCTCTTAATATAATTCACCACTTTCCTTACCTCGTTTTCGCTAATGAATGCAGTTTGTATTCGCACCGGTTTTTGCATATCGCTTGACAGGTAGAGCATATCGCCGGCGCCAAGCAGGGTCTCCGCGCCGGAGCCGTCTAGAATGGTTCGCGAATCTATCTGAGAAGCGACCTGGAGAGCCATACGAGTCGGCACGTTCGCCTTAATAAGCCCCGTAATAACGTTTACAGAAGGACGCTGCGTGGAGAGCACCAGGTGGATTCCGGTCGCGCGCGACATCTGCGCGAGGCGGACAATTGAGGCCTCCAGTTCTCGCGGGAAGCTGTGCATGATGTCTGCGAGCTCGTCAATGACTATTATTATGAACGGAAGCGCCTCCGGCATATCTTCCGCACGTTTAGCCTTCGCAGGCTCAAAGACAGTAGAGTGGTATGAATCAATATCGCGCACGCGTTCCGCTTCAAGAATGTTATAGCTGCGTTCCATCTCCTTGGCCGCCCATTTGAGCGAAAAGATTGTCTTCTTCGGGTCTGTAATGACCGGAGTAAGAAGGTGCGGAATGCCGTTGTATGCGGTAAGCTCCACGCGCTTCGGGTCAATCATAATGAAACGAAGCTGGTTCGGGCCGTTCCTGTAGAGCAGGGAGGTGATTAGTGCGTGGATTGCCACCGATTTTCCGCTGCCCGTTGCGCCTGCGATAAGCGCGTGAGGCATTTTTGCAATATTGACATAGTGTGGAGTACCTGTGATATCACGACCGAGCGCAGCCAGAAGAGGCTTCTTGCTCTGCGACCATTCGGGAGAGGAGAGGAGACCGCCGAGTCCGACCATCGCTTTAACTGTGT
>JBBTWA010000025.1:0-1183 GCA_038063025.1 Patescibacteria group bacterium
TTTTGATATGCGTCAATCACGCGGTCAAAGTCCTGTTTCGTAATGAGAAAAATCTTATACGGAATGCCGATTTTGCCGGAGATAAACTGAAGAGCGTCAAGCGCTTCAATATTGTCCGGGTCGGTAATGCCGATTTCAAGCGCGCCGTCCGCCCTGTCAAGAGGCACAAACCCGTAGTGGCGGGCCGATTCAATAGGGATATAACCGAACACTTCTTCAGCCGCAGGCGGGTCGCCGAGCGTACGGACTGGGATGCCGTATTTTTTACCGGTTTCCGCGAGCGATACGGCCTGAAGCGGTTCCTTGCTCATTTTCCGCTTACTCCCGGGACGACTGCAAACGGGTCTATGCGTCCCGCCGTTTCAGACTCTATCGGCGTCGCGAGGTCCACAAGCGCCATAAAGCGAGGGTCGGAGAAGATGGCCGTTGAGAACGATATCGGCTGTAACTCGCTCACCAATGTTTGAAACTGGGTTTGAGTTTGGTCATCAATAGGGAGAGCGGATAACGGAGTCTGATTTTCATTTCCCGTAAAAAAGTACCAATATGCTCCAGCCGCGATAACGAGAGTAACTGCCGTAAGAGTTTTTATGCTGGGTTTCATAGTTCAAAAATTAAAGACCTGCGGTTATCGCAGCCAATAGATGCGCAACGTCATTTTATAGGAATAAGAGCCCGTGTCGGAGCCTTTTACAACAAGGTCTCTGACATCAAGCAGGCGGGCGCTCTTTTCCACTCCCGTAAGAAATGCGCGGAAAGCGTCATAGGTGCCGACCGCGGAGAGCGAGAGGTCGATAGAACCGATTGGGCTGACGCCTGTCGCCGGCAACGCGCTGGTAGAGTTTGAGGATTTCGCTTCACTCTTTATAACATCAATATTGGAGAGAAGGAGGCCGGAACGCGCGGCAAGCGCGTTCAAGTCAAGAATAAGCACGACGTTGTCCACAGAATCCGGCAAAAGCGTCGCGAGGCGCGCCAAGTCCGTCGTGTCAATGTTATTGCGCGCGTCTGCAAGTTCATTTTGTTGAGTGGCGTATTCGCTCGCGGCCGCGAGCGCTTTATCGTCGGAGGCAATAGCGGACTTCGCCGCGGCGAGCGTACCGGACCATGTCGGATTCACGTACGCAAAGAATATTCCTATTGCTACTGCCAGTGCGATTAGCGGCGGGATGCGATTATTCAT
>JBBTWA010000026.1:0-1873 GCA_038063025.1 Patescibacteria group bacterium
GCGCTCCGCGCACAGCTCGGCTCTACGACCGCCGAGGCGCACCAATATCTGGACGATTATTTCAGCACGTTCAAAACACTTTCAGAATATATGGAGAGCACGAAGGGGTTTGCAAGGAAAAACGGGTACACGGAAACTCTATTTGGAAGACGCCGGCAATTTCCGGAGATGAAGTCGTCGCTCCCGTATGTGAGAGCACAGGCCGAGCGCATGGCAATTAATGCTCCGATACAGGGGACGCAGGCGGATATAATAAAACTCGCTATGGTGCGCGTGGATGAGATGCTCGGAAAAGAAAAAGCGAATGGGGATGCGTACTTATTGCTCCAAGTACATGACGAACTTGTATATGAAATTCGCGAGGAACGTTTAGAAGTGTTGAGCAAAAAGATAAAAGAAATTATGGAATCAATATTAACAACAGGCGAGACACGAGGAGTCCCAATCATAGCGACGATGAAATCAGGCTCTGATTGGGGTAGCATGCAGTCACTATGATATATCTCTTTCACGGAAACGATGTTGAGAAGGTACGAACCAAGGCGTTTGAGTGGGTTGCGAAAGCGCGCGCTAAGGAGCCGAACCTCGCATATGTACGGCTCGCGCATGAGGAGCTGACGAACGCTACGCTGGAAGACGCGGCACAATCAGGTGGGCTATTTGTTAAGAGACTTTTGATATTAATTGACGACCCATTTCAAGAGAATGAAGACGTGCCGGCTATCATAGAAGACCATATTGACTCTCTAGCAAATTCCGACAACGCGATAATTATCTTGGCGCCGAGGCTCGCCGCGCCGAAAGCAAAAAGGTTGGCGGCAAAGTTAAAAGTTGAATACAAATACGACAAAGCCATTCTTGAAGAAAAGCGCGGCTTCAACGGCAATTTAGTAAACGCGCTTGGCGCGAAAAGTCGCGAGAAGCTCTGGCTGGAAATAAACAGAGCGTTAAGAGCAGGCGACGCGCCCGAGATGCTTCACGGCCTTCTGCACTGGAAGGCGCGCGACCTGATGAGCAAACCAGGTATGCTCAACGCGAGATGGAAACCGAACGAACCGCGCCAATTATCTTTGCAGCTTATAGAACTTCTACAGTCCTCCCGCCGCGGCGGTCTGGACTTATCCCTCTCGCTCGAAAAATTCGCACTTTCGGTATAAATTTGTGCGCTCGGCAAGGTACGAACCAGCGTGTACCTTATTTTCTGCTATAGCGGAAATAAGATACGCCATAATCATAGCCATCCATAACTTCCTGCTATAGCAGAGTATAGTGGATATTTATTTCATATTTGGCGGAAACTACTCCGGAGTGCGAGCACCATAATAATTGCCGAGCCGATGACAGTGTAAACAGGAAAGATGAGATTATAAGCAGTAAACTGCGTGGTCGCTACAAGTTCGAGAGTGACTCCGATTACATAGAAGACCCAAAGAGTGGAGGGCTCGGATGTCGGGTCCTGATACGTTTTCACAATAGTTGGCACCGTTACGAAAAAGTCTGCAATGACGCTTAAAATAATCGCAGTCAGAGGCTCTTTCGTAATCGCCCAGAGGATAATTGCGAGCGTGGCTAGCACGATGCAAATACCATCAGCGCGTGTCCATACCGCGCGGCCCATGAAGAGCGCGGCGAATGCGATGATAGTCGTACTGATTGTTGAGATTAGCGGTACGGCGAGAGACCAATCAATACCCTTTGACGCTTGGGCTGCGGTAGCGATAGCGAACAACAGCGCCCAGCCGAACCATGACACAGCGCTCGGTCGCGTCGTACTTCTTGTGATGCTTCTGATGTATGGGACAATGAGTGCGAGCAATAGCAGACTTGCGGCGCTTCCGAGCAATGTATGCCAATCAAAGTTCATATGTGGGTG
>JBBTWA010000027.1:0-7927 GCA_038063025.1 Patescibacteria group bacterium
ACCATCGCTAAATATAAACAAGTTTCGCGCCGACTCTCGCAGGTGCTTGGCCGCGAACCGCAAGCGGAAGAGATTGCGGTAGAGATGGGCGTAGAGCCAGAAAAGATTTACCAAATAGAGAAGATCAATCAAGATACACTTTCTCTGGAAAACCCCGTCGGCTCGGACGATGATGAGAAGTCTACGCTCGGCGACTTCATCCCTGACGACAAGATACCTTCGCCGGTACAGGAATCTTCAGAGCGCATTCTATCCGAACAAGTGCGGAGTATTTTAAATGATTTATCTCCTAAAGAACGCAAGATTTTGGAGATGCGTCACGGACTTATGGACGGCATCTACCACACGCTTGAAGAAGTGGGTCGCGAATTCGGCGTTACGCGCGAGCGCATCCGCCAGATTGAAGCCAAAGCGCTTGAGAAGATTAGAACTCACGACAGCGCCCGCCACCTGAAGTCGTATTAAAAAACAAGCCGTCCGAAAGGGCGGCTTGTCTGTTCGCTCAAGCTCATTATCGCCTTTTGCAACAGCTAGCACAGCTTAGCAATACTCCCAGTTGTGCAAGTGCGGCAAATGCCGTTGCAATAAAAACTGACATGGCCATTTCGAGCTCTGCTGGATCAGCTTGGGCAACCCAATGCAACATATCTATCATGATATCCTCCCTCGCGTTGATGTTTCAACGTTCCAGGAATGTCCTGGGTGGCAGGGAATCCTGCCAAGAGCAACTTCAACCTGCCGATTATCATACACCACCCCCATAAATTAGCAAGGTGCAAGGTATCCACAAGATGACGCTATAGCGTCAAGTCTTGGATAGCAGGTGTGAACTAGAAAGTGCGACATCGGATATACTGCTCCCATGAAGAGGAAGAAGGAAACAAAGAAGCGTAGGCGGATACCGATTAAGCATTGGAGTCATTCAAGCTTGATGGCGTTTTTACGCAATCCGCTCGCTTGGTACAAGCGATACGTGGAAGAAATATATGATACTCCAACAACGCCGGCGGCTGTGGTGGGGAGCGCGGGGCACATGGCGCTGGAAAATTTTTATAGTGGAATTGAGAAAGAAACGGCGATACAGAAAGGTCTTGAATATATGCGCGGCATCGGAGACTTTGAGATAAATTTTGGAAACGCCAAAACGCGTCGTGCAAAAAAAGAAAAAAGAAAGAAGATGGAACAGGAATACATACGAGCCATCGGGTACTATCTCGCGCGGCCGCCACGCCATAAGGTGCTTGGCGTAGAAGTCCGCGGCGTGGTGGAAATAGAAGGTCTGCCTCTGCCTATTAAGGCGATTTCGGACTTAGTTGTGGAATCAAAGGTGCAGAGAGGTGCGGTGGATATCGTAGACCATAAGTTCGTCGCATCGTTTAGTAAGGGAGGCTCTGCAAAACCGCTTTTTATCATACAAGCGATTTTTAACTACTACACCGTTCGAGAAATGTTCGGTCGGCCGGTAAGGAGGTTTATCGTTTATGAATGCAAGAAGACAAAGAACATTGACGGCTCCCCGCAGATGCGTCGCTACGTCATAGACTTTAAAGAGAGAAAAGAAGACTTTAAAGTCTTCCATCGGCTCATCAACGACGCGACGGAAGAGATTTCTCGCAGGCGCGTCTATCTGCCCAACCCGTCCGACATGTTTGAGGGCGACAACTCGTTTGATATTTATCGTCTTGAGCTAATAGACGAGGAACAGCTCGCGGACAGAACATAAAAAGAGAGCGCTCGGGCCGCTAGGCCAATTCAACTCTCTTTTTCTGTTCCATCCGCTCGCTTTAGTTCCCGAGCGCTTGGTCAACAAGAGCTTTTACCGCGTCATACGAGTAACCGCCGCTCATCACCTCAAAAGGCTTTCCGTTCACTAGGATAATTGAATATGGAGTGCCGGTCGCGCCCACATCAAGCGCGTTTTGGCGGTCTGCGGTGATACGCGCATCAAGAGTTGTAGAAGCCGTGGAATAACAAGTGGCGAATGCATCGCCGGAGATGCCGACTGAAGAAGCGAGCTCGCCGTAACGGGACGGGTCAGCCGGTTGATTCGCGAAGAGCGCGTTAGAGAATTTCCAGAACGCATCATTACCGGAAGTAGCCGAAACGCATTCAGAAGCGCGCGCGGGAGCGCGCGCGTTCGGATGAATCTCAGAGAGCGGGAAGTGGCGGAAGACCCATGCTACTTTTCCATTTACTCCAGCATTCGCAATAATCTGATGGAGCGTATCGTGAAAGTTCTTGCAGTAATCGCAATCAAAATCTGAATACTCAACAATCACCACAGGTGCCGCCGGATTGCCGAGAATGTGGTCGTAGACGCTCACGGGCCGCACGAGCGCCGGATTACCGGCGCTCGTCTCTGGATTTTTTGGCATAGACACATACACCGCCACCGCGACAATTATTCCGCCTGCGATGATGGCCAGCGGGACTGTGAAAGAAGATTTCATAACGGCAACGCGTGCGTCATCGCCGGCATTAAAGAGGAAGAACCGTTCCAGAGCGAAGTGTCTATTTTAATATCGCGAATGTCGCGGAGGTCTTTATATTTCAAAATGCCGTGAAGGAGTGCGTAGTCGTATAGCTCTCTAGTGAGACGGACGTCTTCTATGCAGTACCCGGCTACTTTTTCTTTCTTACCTTCACGCCACCACTCGCCGGCCTTTAGTCCGTCGCCGGATTTTCCTCTGCCGAGAGTCGCTTCTGCTAGTGCTTGAAGCCGAATACGTCGGCCAAGAACTTTTTGCACCTCAACCATGAGGTCTAGCGAGCGCATATGCGATAAGTCTCCAGGGTAGTAACGATTCAATAGTGGGATGTCAAAAGAATCAGAATTAAAACCGATAAGCATGTCGGCACGCTCCAGTACCGGCCAGAGCTTGTGGAGATCTTCTTTGAAGTATGAAGAATATTCGCCTGTGTCAGAATCGTGAATACCGACGACAGTAAGCTCTTGTTCGTTCACGTCTATGTGTCCGCGCACCACCGAGTCGGAGATAGACTCAATGTCAAATGTAATAGCCCTCATACGCTACGCATTCTAGAAAAGAGTTCAGAAACAGGCACGACCACTTCCTCACCGGTCGCGAGTATCTTCAGGCGCGCCGTTTGGTTTTTTACTTCGTCTGCGCCATATGCGACAAAGAAGGGAATACCCCGCTTTACAGCGTCTTTAATTTGGTCTCCGAGCGCTCGGCTCGTTAGATTGACGAATACGCGACAGCCGTCTTTACGCAAAGTATCTGCAAACGTTTGTGCGGAGGGAATGTCGCCCGCAGTCGGTGTGCCGACATAGAGTTGGGGTGTACTCGCGCCAAGAGCAGGCGCGAGCGAATGCGTTTCAAGGAAGTCCGCGAGCGTAACGTCTCCAAGCGCGAATCCGACCGCAGGAATAGAGTCGCCTCCCCAGAGAGCCACGAGTTCGTTATAGCGCCCTCCGCCGAAGAGCGCGCGGGGATTCGCGGGGTTCGTATCATAAACCTCAAAGACAATTCCTGTGTAGTAATCAAATCCGCGAGTAATCCAGGTATCAACAACTGCGTTCCCGACCCCGCGCTCTTTAAGTACGGAGATAAATGTATCTAACGGCTTCGTATCTACGAGGGAGAGAGGGTCTTTTTTTGATATCGTTTCCGACGCGACTTTAAATTCTTCCGGACGCATTTTTGATTTCTTATCCAATAGGCGCAGATATTGTTTGACGCCGTCGCCTTTAAGCCCGGCTTTTGCACACGCTGCGTTCAGGAGCGCGCGAGAGTTCACGCGTATCACGAAATTTTTTTCCGCGGCTCCGAATGCCTTTAATATTTCCGAAGCAATTCGCACAATTTCAATATCCGCTTCGCCCTCAGGCAGACCGACTAGGTCAATGTCCGCCTGATAAAACTCGCGCAGGCGCCCTTTCTGCGGACGCTCGTAGCGGAAGCGGTTGCCGATAGAGAACCATCGTAGAGGGAATGCGAGCTCGCGGCGCTTGCCGGCGACCATGCGAGCGAGAGTTGGAGTCATCTCCGGCCGGAGCGTCACCTTTCTGTCTCCGCGGTCGATGAATGTGTAGGTCTGTTCGTCCACTATCTCTTCCGAAGTTTTCGCTTCGTAGAGTTCGGCGCGCTCTAGAGGCGAAGCGTTGTATTCTTCATAACCCCACGTTAAGAGAGTAGAGCGGACACTATCAAAAATCGCCTGCATTCGCGCCCATTCGGCAGGGTAGAAGTCTCGGACGCCCTTATATGGGTCTGTAGAAAGGGGCTCGCTCATGAGAGCGATTATATCAGATATCAGTTGTTTTTAGGCTCTTCTTCTTCCGGTATATATTTCATAATCAGGTCACGCATTTGTTCTGGCCTGGGGATTCCTCTCATCGTGAATTCCACATCTGCACCGGCGCTCTGAACCTTAATGTTGCCGATTCCGAGCAGAGAAAACAAAACCCCAGTAACGTTAGTCGTTACGTCTTGAACGCGTGCAAGGAGTAAGCTGGATACCTCGCGTCTGAAGAACCCGCGCTGTTTGATAGTAACGACGCGCTGGCTGGTGAGAATCCATGCATTAAGGAAATATTTAGTGAAAGCGCCCCATGCACCGGTCCACGACATAAGCAACCAAGCGCCGAGTGCGACGCGCATAACCGGTTCGGAGTAATTAAAGAAACCCGCGTAGCCGACCAAAGGCGGCGCAAGCACGAGAAGTTTCGGTACGGCAAATGGCAGAATTGCCAGTATCGCATACGGCAACAGCTCACCGAGGAAGAGCAGCCAGTGCCTTCGCAGTTGGCGTACGACGTGCTCGCCGGGTTCAAGTTCAAATTCTTTCATATTATTCTTGTGCCGGTGAGAGCATATGTTACGAGAGCGAACGATATGAAGAGATGTACGGCAATAGACGGGAATGCGACCCACGACGCGTGAGAATATTTAAGCCAATGATAGATAGCGACTAGAGTATAAATTGCCCAGAAAGCGAAGACTATATATAAAGCCCACTCAACCATCGCGCCGGCTGAGACGCCGTCCGGAAGATACGCTAGTAGGTCAGCAGGCGGGGCGAACGGCTGTAACGGCTGGTCTGACATTATGGAAATGATACAACAATCACGCGAGGTTTGCCGTATTGGTCTGTGCGTATCTCGGCAGTAAGACCTTGTGTAGTAAAGAGTCTTGATGCTGCCTCGGCAGAAGGGCTGTCGCATTCAATCCACGCGATTCCACTTCGTTTTAAATATTTTGAAATGTCTGTCGCGATTCTTCTCATTAAATCCAGCCCGTCAGCACCCGAACGAAGTGCGAGCGACGGCTCATAATCTACAACGCTTGCCGGTAGTACGCGTTCGGCTGGTATGTACGGCGGATTTACTGCAATAAAATCAAATTTCATATCACCGAACGGCTCAAATAAGTCGCCGATGCGCACATCGGCTCGCGTGCCCTTCGTAGCCTTGGCGAAGTAGGGTGAAGCGTCCAGATTATTCTCGCGAATATTTTTCAGAATAGTCGGCTCGTGTACAGGGTCAATCTCGCCGAAATAAACTTGCGCGTTCGGCAATCGCGAGAGCATGGCACAACCGATAGCGCCAGAACCGGCGCAGAGGTCCAGTAATCGCAGATGCCGCTCGCCGCCAGAGCCCTTTTCGGTCGCGCTCCGGGCCGCTAGGCCAAGTCTTACTACCGAAAATGACTCTGACGACTCACGGCCAATAAGTTTTTTGAGAAGCTGCTCCGTCCACCATTCTGTTTCCGAGCGAGGAATTAGAGGTCTTGAGTCCAAATAGATTTTGAGTCCGAGAAACGGTTGCCAGCCGATTTTATATGCTTCAGGCTCATCCATATCTCGATGCTACCGCAAAAACAAACGCCCCACTATGTGGGGCGTTTGTTTTTACAGAATATTAGTAACCTCCGCGGCCGTAACCTCCGCCGCCACCGTAGCCCCCGCGGTCACCGCCGCCTCCGAAACCGCCTTCGCGGCGCGGCGGGCGGTCACCCTGCGGGCGGGCGAAGGAGACAGAGAGCGTTCGCCCGTCCATCTCTTTACCATCCCAACGATCTATCGCCGCCTGTGCCTCCGCCTCTGAAGCCATTTCGACGAAACCGAAACCGCGTGAACGGCCGGTCATTCTGTCGCTGATAATGCTCGCGGATACGACTGTTCCGGCCTCACCGAAGGCCTTCTTCATATCATCTTCCGTTGAGCGATAAGGGATTCCTCCCACGTAGAGCTTATTCCCTTGTACTGACGCACCTCCTGCTGGACTGTCCATGTGTTGTTGGATTTAACTAATTAACCTCGCCGAAACCGAACACCTGCGGTCTGTTAGACGCTGCGAAGCTCTAATACTCTGCGAGTTAACGACAGTATGCCAGAAATATCGGGAAAGCACAATAGATGTGGATAACCCTACTTCGCCAAGGCTACGAAGGGCGAGGCTTACTGTGTAAGGGCAGAAATAGCGGGGAAGAACATCCCGACCATTCCGAGAGCTAGCAGAACAACAATGATTATAGAAAACGCGCGTTTCATAGGAGCATTATATCAAATTACATACCTTTAATCATATTCCGCCTGATGTCATCAAAAGTGCCACCCACTTTCTTACCCGGATTGAAGATATTGAGCGGGTCAAATATATTTTTAGTTTTTTCAAACAGAGCGACCATCTCGGCGCCGAAAAGCATCGGCAAGTACGGTGTGCGGATAATACCGTCGTTGTGTTCGCCCGTAGTCGTCCCGCCCTCGGCTATGACGAGCTCATAAATCTTTGGCGCGAGCTCCAATATCACCTGCCTGTTTTCTTCTTTAGATAAGTCCATAAGCGGAATGATGTGGAAGTTGCCGTCGCCGACGTGGCCGGCGATTGTGTAGATGAAGTGTGACTTATATTCGTCTAGCAATGCATTCATTTTTGGCAGGAATTCCGGATAACAGGCTGGCGGGACGACGAAGTCGTCTATAAATGGCGCTGTGTGGAGGCCGTGGACGTTCTTGCGCAATAGGTTGAAGCTCTCGCGCCTTACTATCCAATATTTCTCCGATTCTTTCTCATTTTTTTCTATCTTCATCTTCAGGTTCAGGTCGGCGAGCGAGTCTCTCGTCTTTATCGCCTTAGCGTCGGCTACTTCTATAGTGTCCTCGGCGAATTCAATCATAAGAAGAAGTTTGGGAACGCCTCCAGTCAGTACCATTTCCATCTCAGGTATGAAGTCTATGCCGAGCTTTGCCGCCTTAATCCAACCCATTTGTGAGAGCATTCCGGGGATAAGCTTCACAGCGAGCGTAAATGTGTGGTCGTCAAAACTCTCAAACGATTCGGGATTCATCGGCAAAACCCGCTTCACAATTTCAGGCAGAATGTTTAAGTCGTGGAGGAAGATGACGAGCATCGCGCGGTGTTCTTTCGGCTTCACAAGAGCCAACTTCGCCTTCGTCCAGAGTGCTAGCGTTCCCTGCGAACCGCAGATGAGCTTAGCGAGGTTGAATCTGCCAGTTTTATAATCTCGTATGCTCCAGAGAGCGTAGCCTGCAGAATTTTTAGAAACTTTTGGTCTGTGAGATTCTATAAGGCTTGCGTTCTCCACCAGTAGAGCGTCCATCTCGCGATAGATTTTTCCCTCCAGTGTCTGCAGTTTCTTTTTTTCTTCCAATTCTTCCGGCACTAGCGATTTAAAAGTTGCCTGTGAACCGTTAGAGAGAACTACATCCAGTTCTTCCACGTACTTTTCAGTCTTGCCGTATTCCAAAGTGCGCTCGCCGCCGGAGTTATTCGCGACGATGCCGCCCATGGCGGCTATCTCTCGGCTTGCAGGGTAGGAGGGAAGTATTAGCCCCTTCGCGAGTGTCGCATTCTCAAAATCTCTATAAAATACCCCCGGCTCCGTAATCGCATACCCATCCATGTAGGACGTACCACGTCCTACATGGATTTCGCCGATAG
>JBBTWA010000028.1:0-3621 GCA_038063025.1 Patescibacteria group bacterium
ACAGTAGATGAACTCTTGGTATTAGATACGCTCGCATATAAAGACGACCCGAAAGAGTTTATAAAAAGAAAGAGAAAAGAGATGAGTGAAGCGGTAGAGCAGTTAGACTTTGAAACCGCCGCGCTTATCAGGGACGAGATTTATAAACTAGAAGGCACCGGCCCGCGCGTTCGCAAACCCCGCACTCGCAAACCGCTTTCAGGTTCGTGAGTAGAGTGATATAGTCACACCGTACCTGCCCCGCCACGGGCAGGATTTGAATATGCAGAAGAAGATACAAACACCCAAAGAACATCATCATAAACACGGCAGTGAGTGGCTGACTGTTCGTGGGGCAAGAACCCACAATTTAAAAAATATTACTGTTGCGATGCCAAGAGGCGCTATGACGGTCATTACTGGACTTTCAGGGAGCGGGAAGAGCTCGCTCGCTTTTGACACTATTTTCGCGGAAGGCCAGCGGCGCTATGTGGAGTCGCTCTCCGCATACGCTCGACAATTCTTGAATCAAATGGCAAAACCGGACGTTGATGAAATTTCCGGCTTGTCTCCCGCGATTTCTATTGACCAGAAGAGCCGTTCCAATAATCCGCGTTCCACGGTTGCTACGGTGACGGAGATTTACGATTACCTGCGCGTGCTCTATGCGCGCGCAGGCCAGCCGTATTGTATTCACCACGATGTACCGATAGTGCGGTTGTCCAAAGAAGAAATAATAAAGCTGATTCTTTCACGCATTATTTTAGTTGATAAAAGCGCTGTCACTATTTATGCGCCGATGGTCGTAGGGAGAAAAGGCGAATATTATCAGATGTTGTATGACCTGCTCGGCAAGGGTTTTGAACGCGTGGTAATAGACGGGAAGGAGCAGTCGCTTCGCGAAAAGATTGTGCTGGATAGAAATAAACGACACGATATTGATGCCGTCGTTGACAGTATTTTCGTATCAGAATTCGCGCGGTCTACCCAGAGCGCGCGCGAACGGCTATCAGAAGCGTTGGAACTTGCGCTTAAGGAAGCTAATGGACTAGTGAAAATTAAGCATGCCGACGGCACACTAGAGACTCTCTCTTCTAAATTTATTTGTCCCGAAGATGGCGCATCATTCCCTGAAGTAGAACCTCGTTTATTCTCGTTCAACTCGCCGTACGGCGCGTGCCAAGCTTGTCACGGCCTCGGCACAGAGTCTTTATTTTCTGAAACTATTTGTCCGGTCTGCGAAGGGAAGCGTTTGCGCCCGGAAGCTCTGCGTGTGTATCTAAAAAGTAAGAAAGATAAGACACTCGGTAAATCAATAGTTGATTTTACGAATATGTCTATACGAGAGGCGAAAGACTTTGTAGACACTATTGAATTGTCTGAAATGAAATACGATATCGCGATGCCAATTTTGAAAGAGATTGATGCGCGGCTCTCTTTTATGCTTAATGTCGGTTTGGACTATTTAACCCTCAACCGTTCGGCTGCAACGCTTTCTGGCGGCGAATCGCAAAGAATCAGACTGGCGTCACAGCTCGGGAGCGGGCTCACCGGTGCGCTCTATGTCTTGGATGAGCCGACAATCGGGCTCCACCAGCGAGACAACGCACGGCTCATCAAGACATTGCTAATATTGAAAGAGCTTGGCAACACGATTCTAGTGGTAGAGCACGACGAGGACACTATCTATTCGGCTGATTATCTCGTGGACATTGGTCCGGGAGCAGGAATACACGGCGGAAATGTCGTCGCGTCCGGCTGGCTGGACGATTTGTTAACTGCGAAAGAAAATTCTACCGATTCTGTCACGCTCTCATACCTGCGCGGAGAAAAAGAAATCCCTGTGCCCGAGACGCGCCGCACTAGTGAGAAAGGCTGGTTGAAAGTGCGTGGCGTGACTCTGCACAACCTCGTGAATCAGAATATTGACGTTCCACTCGGAAAGCTCGTCTGCATCACCGGCGTCTCGGGTAGCGGGAAGTCAACATTCCTGTACGACATTCTACATCGTAATATTGCGGCGCGCTTCGCGCGCCGCGAGGCGAAGTTGGAACACGTCGCGTTGCTTACAGGCACGGAGTATGTCAGCCGCGCGGTGCTCATAGACCAATCTCCTATTGGTCGCACGCCTCGCTCCAATCCCGCGACCTATACCGGCGCCTTCACTCACATCCGCGACCTATTCGCCGCGACTGCCGAGGCGCGCGCGAAAGGCTGGAAGCCCGGGCGATTTTCATTCAACGTCTCCGGCGGGCGTTGTGAGGCATGCCAAGGCAACGGCTCGCTCGCTGTTGAAATGCACTTTCTTCCGACTGTGTATGTCACCTGCGACATCTGCATGAGCAAGCGTTTTATGAAAGAAACATTGGAAATTATATTTCGCGGAAAAAACATTTATGAAGTGCTCCAGATGACGATTGAAGAGGCAGAAAAGTTTTTTGGCGATATTCCTGCCATTAATGACCGATTGATGAGCTTGAACTCAACAGGTCTTCAATACTTAACTCTCGGTCAGAGCGCCACGACACTCTCGGGCGGCGAGGCACAGCGCGTGAAGATTGCGAGCGAGCTATACCGCTCGCAGACGATGAAGACTATCTACCTCTTGGATGAACCAACTGTCGGACTGCATTATGAAGACGTAGTGAAGCTTATTGAGATTTTACAGGAATTAGTGCGACGCGGGAACACAGTCGTCGTGATAGAACACAACTTGGATGTCGTGAAAAGCGCGGATTATATTATTGACTTCGGCCCCGAGGGCGGGGATGGCGGCGGTAAAGTCATCGCCAAAGGCACTCCAGAAGAAGTCGCCGACACTAACGGCTCCTACACTGGTGAATACCTTGCTAAGGTGTTAAAACGCCATGCAAAAAAGCGAACTAAATAAACTCAATCTGCCGGATGTGCCTGGAGTGTACTTGTTTAAACAGGGAAGGAAAGTGCTGTACGTGGGGAAGGCGACTTCGCTTCGCGATCGCGTGCGGAGCTATTTTGATGATGACTTGATAGCGACACGCGGGCCACGCGTTGTGGATATGGTAACCAAAGCTGACAGAGTCGCGCACGAGCCGACACCAACAGTACTCGAAGCGCTCGTGCGCGAGGCTGCGCTCATTAAGAAGTATCAGCCGCCGGCGAACAGTGATGGGAAAGACGACTCCACTTTTCTTTATGCGGTAATAACGAAGGAGAAAATTCCGCGCGTGCTTGTCATGCGTGGCAAAGACATTGATTTCAAGAATCAGAAACCAAGGTTCGACCTTGAGGATTCGGATTTAAGGTCGAACCTTGGTTTCCGGGCGATATATGGACCATTTCCGTCCGGAGCGCAACTACGTGAAGGTTTGCGACTCATTCGGCGAATCTTTCCATTTTTTGATACGCCGAAGCCTTTTGACGAAGGCGGTAAACATCAGAAGGCGAAAATAGAATTCAATACTCAGATTAAGCAGTATCCTCGCGTGTTCAGTGTGAAAGAATATCGTCGCACGATACGCAACGTAATGCTTTTTTTGTCTGGACGGGGCAAAGAGTTGCGCCGAATGCTGGAGAGAGAAATGCGCGTGGCTGCGCGCGACGAGCGATTTGAAGACGCCGGACAAGCGCGACGAGAACTCTTCGCGCTTGACCACATCCAGG
>JBBTWA010000029.1:0-8532 GCA_038063025.1 Patescibacteria group bacterium
AATCCAGATAAATGGCGCCGATAATCGCTTCAAACGCATCCGCGAGTATCACGTCTCTTGCGCGTCCGACATCTTTGGACTCGCCTTTGGACAGTAATAAATACTCATTGATACCGAGCGCCTGCGCGCTCTCTGCCAGAGAAACTGTGTTCACGAGCGCGGCGCGGTAGCTCGTGAGTTCGCCTTCTGGTTTGGCGAGGAATTTTTTAAACAAAAAATCAGTAACAGCCAACTCCAACACTGCGTCGCCAAGAAATTCTAACCGCTCGTTGTGCGAGCCCGTGTACTCGCGATGCTCGTTTAAGTATGAACGGTGCGTCAAAGCTTCAATCAGCAGATTGATATTGTTAAATGAGAGCCCTAGTTTATTTATGAATGTTTGAAAATCAGGCATGCGTTGGCGCACTTCGGCTCTTTTCGCTACCAGCCTTATCTAGTAGTTTCTGAACAGCCGAAGTGACGATAGGGAGCATATCATCATAGAAATTGAGGTCAATGATGTTCTGAAGGCGGAACCACTTCGTATCGTCCAGTCCGCCTTTCCCTGGCTCTAGCTTAAGCGGTTCGTATTCGCCACGTGCCAAGAAATAAGTTACATGCTTGCGGTACTTCCCCTTCTCCGGATGCGAGGCGACGTACTCATTCTCGCCGATTTTTTCTTCTATGACAATGTTTATTCCCATTTCTTCTTTAATCTCTCTGGCCGTCCCAGCTTCAGGACTTTCTCCAGGCTCTAATTTCCCTTTGGAGAGCGTCCAATGACCGAACACATCATGCACAAGGGCGAGATAATATTGTCCTTCATGCTTCGCATACACCACGGCTCCACCGAGCGCCTGAAGTGGCATATCTTCATATTTAACCTTGGTGCTCTTTTTACCACCCTGTTCGTCCTTACCTGGCTCACCAAGCTCTTTATAAATAGCTCCGAGAACTCCGTTAACGAATCTTCCAGAGGAATCTCCGCCAAATGTTTTCGCTAATTCTATTGCCTCATTTATAGCAACTTTAGCCGGAACCTGTGTTCTATCAGCAAATAGAAGTTCGTAGAGCCCCAATCTTAAAATATTTCTATCGACTGGTGCGATGCGTTCCAGCGGCCACTCTGGGGCGGCTTTTTCTATTACCAAATCAATATCGGCTTTTTTAGCGATTACACCGGATAGGAGATTATCCATGAACGACTGGTCAACATCTTCTCCACCAAATTCTGCGACATTGCGTGCGAGAATTGTTCGCGCGTCATTTTCAGATGTGCCTGCCTGCGCAGACAGGTGCGTCGTGTCCCACTCAAAAAGAGTTTGTAGAACAATTGAGCGTGCTAAATGTCGGTTCGCCATGGAAAGATCTTGTACACGAGTAAGTATAACAAACAACGCGGACGTGCAACACGTCCGCGTGGATTACTCACTAACAACTATACGCCCCCGCCGAAACCGCTCCGCGCCTTCGGACGTCCGCCTGTCGCTATCTTACCAAAAATTCCTTTTGATGCTTTTGCTTCTGCATTCGCATGAACCTCGCTAGCGTGTTCGTGTACGTGCTTTTCTGCGGGTTGAGTTGACGGGCCTTTTATTTTAGTTTTGTGCTCGCTTTTGGCTCTTGGTGTGAAAATCTGCTTGCCTCTGTACATGCCGGTGACTTCATCAATGCGGTGAGGCAGACGCAGATTGCCGCTCTCTTTATCCTTCACGATATTGGCTTCTACGAGCGCGTGATGCGACCGTCTGTTATTGGTGTGGCCCCTTGTGTGGCGCATTCGGATTGACATAGGGACTACCTTACCATGTCGTGTATTAAATGAAAAGCGCGTCCTATGGACGCGCTTTTATTGGTTAGAGGGAAGGTCGATGGTTTTGGGGACGCATACGACCTGGTCTTTTTTGCAGATGGAACGGAGGAGGTTTCGTTCCATCGCAGTGAACCGCCTGATCTGATGTTATCAGCACGGGCTTAGGACCCGTTCTCGAACACCACATACAGCCGTCCACCACTTTCCCACCGGTACCTGGACAAATTGCACATTTCGCGAACTTTGTCCCTTTGAGAGCCTTTCTGTGTTTATCAATTGCAATTGATGACTTCGGCTTCATTGCAAATCCCCTTACGAAAGATCTTTTTGGTATTTGTGCCCATCCCCTATGGTTGCTACCACAGCTGGACACAAGCGTATATTATAGTCCTATTTTGGCTTTAAATCAAGGTGAATAAAGGAGCGACGGTGGATATCGCAAAGGCCGTGTTTTTTGAGCATTTCGTAATGCAAAGCTGTTCCGTAGCCCTTATGTTTTTCAAAGCCGTAAACTGGGTATTTTTTTGCGAGTTCTATCATTAACCTGTCACGAGTAACTTTTGCCGCGATAGATGCTAGTGAAATAATTGGAATTAATTCATCGCCGTTTATAATAGTTTCTTGCGAATACTCCGGCGGTGCCTTAAGTGATCCATCCAATAGGACGTGAACTTGAACGGAGTCAGGCGCGAGTTTATTAACGCCGCGCCATAAGGCGCGGCGTACTGCGGTTGCGATGCCCTCTCTATCAATCGTCTCGGCACTCTCCATTTCCACCACGTAATGCACGTCGCCAAGGGCGACGCGCGCCTCCAGCATTTCAAATAGTTTTTCTCTCCTCTTCTCCGACAACTTTTTAGAATCCTTCACACCTGAAAATTCCTTCGCCACATCAAACCCATCCTGCACAGCCACTACCCCCACCGCTACCGGCCCTGCCAAGGGCCCCCTCCCCGCCTCATCCACTCCAAGTATGAATTTCATCCCACAATCATAACAAAATATAAGCTATCCAAGACTTGACGCTATAGCGTCATCTAGTGGATACCAATCACCCGCGATGACTTAAGTAGTTCTATTCCACTGGCAATTCAAAATGTTCCCGCAGATGTTTGTCATGCTCAATTCGTTCAACGATCATATAGAGCACGTCATACCCGATGCGAAACTCTGCCTTCGCGAGCGCAATAAGGTCTTCACAGTCGTGAGGATAAACCCATACGCTATCCTGCAATCGTACAAATCCGTAGGTATACATAAAACGTCTTAAACGATTTCGCACACTCTTACGCCTCTCTGGAATATCAAATATGACAACGCGCCAACGCTTATCCCATTTCCTCTCTTTTGTTAGAGCGGTTTTTTGCGTCTCTAATTCAAGCACTCGCTTCCCTGTTTCAGTAATCTGAGCATAGCGTCGGCCATCTCTCTCTACAAACTTGATGAGGCCTCTTGCAGAGAGTCGACCAAGCGCGGTCTTGGTCTGATAATTGAATCGAGCACCTTTCTTAGCGCCTGTGTAATATTTTATTATTTTTGAAAAATCAGGAACTGCGCCAATCGCGACCATAACGCCGCCGAGCGCGGCATAGAGTATAGCCTGCTGAAATGCGCCGCGTCGCCGCTCGCTTCTTGCCGCCCCTTCTATCATTCCCATGCATATATCCTACCAAGCAATGTATCCACAACTTGGTGCTATAGCGTCAAGTTGTGGATAGTGCCGATAGCTAATGGCAAATAGAAACAGTTTAACCAAGATTTATGACTTCAGTATTTTACATCATTATATGCGGTATAATGGACACATGTGGATTTGGATAATTATTGGTGCGTTTGTAATAGGAGGAATCGTCAACCATTTGGAACGAAAGATTTCTGCGCTTGAAGAAAGAACTGGGGAGCTTGAAGGCAGAATTGACGAACAAGAAACATAAGACATTAGTCACTAAGTCGTCAAACGGTGCGCAAACAGATAATCTCCAAATTTGGTATTGTGGAGGCAATGGCGACCTCGCGATTTATACATCTACACACGCATAGCCATTATTCTTTCTTACAGGCTCTGCCGAAGGTGGATGAGCTGGTAGAGAAAGCAAGAAAGTGGGGTATGGATGCGCTCGCGCTCACGGACGCTGGCAATATGCACGGGGCGATTGAATTCTACAAATCGGCGGTCAACGCGGGTATTAAGCCAATACTCGGCGTTGATGCATATCTCGCTCCGAGATCGCGATTTGAAAAAGACCAGACACTTGATGCGAAGCGCTCGCGAATCGTGTTGCTCGCCAAGACTAACGCCGGCTATACAAATCTTCTCGCGCTAGTGACCAAGTCGTGGACTGAAGGGTTCTTTGAGCGGCCTAGAATGGATAAAGAAATTTTGCGCAGACACGCTTCTGGTATTATTGCGATTCTTCCATCTTTTGCTGGCGATGTCGCCCAACTCTTGCGGGCGGGAGATAAAAATGGCGCTGCAGCATCGCTTGCAGAATTCAAAGATGTTTTCGGCGATAAAGACGTTTATCTGGAGATAACACACCACCCGAAAGTTTCTGGACATGAGGCGCTCCAGCAAAAAATAATTATGCTCGCTCGCGAGAGCAACACCCCTCTTGTGGCACAAAATGACGTCTATTATCTGAATACTGACGACCGCGAAGCGACAGAGATTATGCGCCGAATACAACAGGGTGGGCGCGGGAGAAACGAAGACGAGGACTTCTCTTTCATCGGCGAAAAGCGCGCGCTTGAGCTTTTTATTGATACTCCTGAAGCAGTTGATAATTCGCGTAAAATCGCCGACCGCTGTAACTTGTCATTTGAGCTAGGTAAATGGACGTTCCCTGAAGTTCCTATCTCAAAAGGTTTTAAGAATCACGACGAAGAACTGCGCGCCAAGGCGTACGCGGGTATTTCAGAACGCGGACTTACAGAATCAAAAGAAGTTACCGACCGAATTGAGTACGAGCTAAAAATTATTATCAGTAAGGGCTTCGCTGTTTACTACCTTATCGTCGCCGACCTTCTCGCTTTTGCGCGCCGTGAGGGCATTCTCACGACAACTCGCGGTTCGGCTGCAGGAAGCTTGGTTGCATACCTTACAGGCATTACGAACGTGGACCCACTTTTCTATAAACTGCCGTTTGAAAGATTCCTAAACCCGGAACGCCCGAAGGCTCCCGACATTGATATGGATATCGCCGACAATCGCCGGGACGACATGATCGCGTATACGAAACGTAAGTATGGCGAGGACCACGTCGCCCAAATAGGGACATTCGGCACTATGATGGCGCGAGCGGCTGTGCGCGACGTCTCTCGCGCACTCGGACATTCGTATAACACTGGAGACCGAATAGCGAAACTTATTCCAATAGGCTCGCAAGGCTTCCCGATGACGATTGACCATGCTTTGGAGCTGGAACCGGACTTGAAAACGCTTTATGACGAAGACGATGACACGCGAGAAATCATCGACCTCGCGAAGCGCATTGAAGGGTGTGTACGCCACGTCGGCGTCCACGCGGCCGGCGTCGTGGTAGCCCCGACGCCGCTTATAGAATGGGCGCCCGTCCAGCCGGACCCTAAGGGCACCGGAAAGTTGATTACGCAATATGACATGTACTCTATTACCGATGAGTACGGCGGAGTTGGGCTATTGAAATTTGACTTTCTTGGTATAAAAAACTTAGCCATTCTCGCAGACTCTGTCGCGCGCGTAAAGGAGACACGCGGAATAGTCGTTGACATTGAAAACGTTCCAATTGACGACTCAAAGACCTATGAAATGCTTGCACGCGGAGAAACTGAAGGAGTTTTCCAACTAAACGGCTCCGGCATGACTCGCTGGTTGAAAGAACTGAAGCCGACGTCCATTCACGACATCAATGCGATGGTCGCCCTTTACCGCCCGGGCCCGATGGAAACGATTCCTCAATACATAGAACGCAAACACAACCCAAAGCTCATCGACTATTTGGACCCTCGTATGAAGGAGTATCTGGACTTCTCATACGGCATTCTGGTCTATCAGGACGACGTGCTACTCACCGCCATAAAACTCGGCGGCTACTCGTGGTTGGAGTCGGACGCGCTACGCAAGGCTATTGGTAAGAAAATCCCAGCGGTCATGCGGGCGGAGAAGGAAAAATTGACAAAAGGTTTTATGGAGTACGGAAAACTTTCCAAACAGTTGGCGGAAAAACTGTGGGAGCTTATTGAGCCATTCGCCGCATATGGCTTCGGCAAAGCGCATGCGGCAAGTTACGGAAAAGTCGCATATCAGACAGCCTATATGAAGGCGAATTATCCTGTGGAATATCTCGCCGCACTTCTTACCGCAGACTCCGGCGACACCGAGAAAATTTCTATTTATGTCGCCGAGGCGAAGAGAATGAAGGTCAATGTACTCCCTCCGGATATAAACGAAAGCGGGACGGACTTTACCGTCGTCTCAAGTGATACAATCCGTTTTGGGCTTTCTTCCATTAAAAACTTCGGGGACGGAATTTCAGAAGCGATTATCGCAGAAAGAAAGGCGCATGGTTCTTATAAGACGCTCTCCGACTTCCTCTCAAGAGTCGGTTCAAAGAACTTAAACCGCAAATCTCTTGAATCGCTTATAAAGTGCGGCGCGCTGGACTCGCTCAACGCTTCTCGCGGAACGTTGACTGATAACATTGAAAAGCTTCTCTCTTATCATAGAGAAGCGACAACGAGCGCGCCGCAGGACTCTCTTTTTGGTGCGATGATAGCGCCGCCAGAACTTGTTTTACCGGACGGGAAACCAGTATCTCTCATTGACAAGCTCGTGTGGGAAAAAGAATTGTTAGGCATTTACGTATCAGGACATCCGCTTGATGTGCATGCCGCAATAGTCAAGAAAGCTACATTGTCTATTGTTAAAATCAAAGAAGAGCGGCAGTCCGGAATGCTCGTAATTCTGCCTGTGCTTGTCACACTCGTGCGTTCCCTTCTAACAAAAAGTGGTGAAAAAATGGCGTTCATCACAGTAGAAGATATGGCCGACTCTATTGAAGCGGTCGTATTCCCAAAACTATTTAAACAACATTCAGCCGCAATCGTCCCCGGCGCCTGTCTCCTCGCCAAGGGAAAAGTCTCTATCAGAAACGGCGAGGTCACTCTCGCGATTGAAGAGTTAAAACCGTTATAATTTTATGGTATCCTCTTCAATAATGAACGCAGAGTCTGACAAAGAACGCGACCATAAAAAGCTCGGCAAGGAGCTGGATTTATTCGCTTTTTCGGATTCAGTCGGCAAGGGTCTGCCGCTTTTTACCCCCAAAGGTTCGGTCATACGCCGCGAGCTTGAGCGTTTTATCGTGGACGAAGAAATCAGACGCGGATATCTGCACGTCTACACACCCGATATCGCCAAACTGGATTTATATATAAAAAGCGGGCACTATCCGCACTATAAGGATTCAATGTATGCGCCGATTGAGGTGGACGACGAACAGTTCATGCTCCGACCGATGACCTGTCCGCATCATTTTGAACTGTACTTGCGCAAGCCGGTCTCTTATCGCGAACTGCCGATGCGCATCGCAGAACTCGCCAAAATGTATCGTTACGAGCAGTCCGGAGAATTAATGGGCCTGCAGAGAGTGCGCACGTTCTGTCTCGCTGATGCGCATATTGTCTGCGCTAACGAGGAGCAGGCCGTTGACGAAATTAGCGGCGCTTTAGACCTTATTGAATACGTTACATCTGTCTTCGGTCTTAAACTTGACACGGACTATCGGTATCGTCTCTCACTAGGCGACAGGACAAATACCGAAAAGTACTACAAAGACGACGCAGGGTGGGAGAAAGCCGAGGGACTTATGCGCGCACTTATGAAAAAACGCGGTTCCAAATTTGAAGAGGCAAATGACGAAGCAGCATTTTACGGTCCAAAGATAGATATACAGATGAAGAATGCGAACGGAAAAGAAGACACGGCCTTTACTGTGCAATACGATTTGTGCATGCCAAGTCGATTTGATTTGTCTTATGTCGGCGACGACGGCAAGAATCATCGCGCTTTTGTCGTACACCGCTCATCCATCGGCGCCATTGAGCGCATAATGGCGTTTCTCATTGAGAAATACGCTGGGGCGTTCCCGCTCTGGCTTAGTCCCGTACAAGCGAAAGTATTGCCTGTGTCTGAAAAACACAATACGTATGCAAATGATGTCCTCGCGGCGCTTCGCGCAACGAATATCCGCGCCGAAGTTGACGACGCGAACGAATCGCTCGGCAAGAAGATACGTAACGCGAAACAAGAAAAAATCCCCTATCTATTAGTCGTCGGTGATAAAGAAGTTGAAGCGAAAACTATTTCAGTAGACAGCCGAGACGCAGGAAAGCTAGAAATAACTTCCCTCTCTGATTTTATAACAAAAGTAACCGAAGAGGTTAAGCGCCGAGCGTAGCGAGGGCGCGGGTGAGAGCGAGCTTCGCTCCTGTAACACCGGCGGAGTAGCTGGAATCAATCGCCGTGGTGAGCGAGGCGATAAGTTTCTCCAGAGTCGGCGTGTTCAGACGTGCTGTCAGGCGCGCGATGTCGGCATCGCAGTCTGTACCGTCAACACGAGCACGGTATGCGTCGTCAAGGAGGCAAACTATTTCTGATATGAGCTTCTCCGGCGAACCGGAACCGCGAATGCGTTGCCGCAGGCCCGCAAATACGGCGACTCTATCGCCTTCAATAAGCGCAGAAATGAATCCGCGAATAT
>JBBTWA010000030.1:0-1746 GCA_038063025.1 Patescibacteria group bacterium
TCTGTCCGAGAGCGAGTTGCCCTTGGTCGGTTGATGAGTTGTCGGCGAGAACATCGCCTTTTTTCACCTTGTCGCCGAGAGTAACGGACGGTCTTTGCATAAAGGCGGAATTCTGGTTGGTTTGTGTAAGTCCCTGAAGACGATATTCCCGCTTCTTCCCGTCTTTATTTTCAACGATAATTTTACGCGCATCAACATGCGTGATTTCGCCAGCTTCTTCGGCCAATACGAGGCGTCCTGTACTCTTCGCAGCGTGAGTCTCCATGCCGGTGGCGACAAGCGGAGCTTCCGGTATAAGAACGGGAGTCGCCTGCTTCTGCATGTTTGAGCCCATGAGTGCGCGATTCGCATCGTCGTGGTCAACGAACGGAATCATGGAAGTCGCGACGGAGAACATTTGATACGTGGATGCGTCCATTAGAGTAATCGCTTCGCGCGGAACGATTATCGGGTCGCCTTTGTGGCGCGCTTCAACAGAATCGGTAACGATGCGATTATTTTCATCAAGCTTTGTTGCGCCATGTGCGATTGTCTCCAATTCTTCATCAAGCGCGTTAAGGTATACGATTTCGTCAGTCACTTTTCCGTTTTTAACGCGGACATAGGGCGTTTCAATAACGCCGAAATCGTTCGCCCGCGCATGAGTCGCCATGTGGAGAATGAGGCCGATGTTCTGTCCTTCAGGCGTATGAATCGGGCAGAGGCGTCCGTAGTGGCTGGGATGCACATCGCGAACTTCAAAGCCTGCCCTCTCGCGGGTGAGCCCTCCGGGACCGAGTGCCGAGAAAGTGCGCATATTTTCAAGCTCGGAGAGAATATTCTGCTGGTCCATAAACTGCGAGAGCTGGTTGGCTGTGAAGAACTCATGTACGGACGCGTGGAACGGACGCGGGTTCACCAACGCCATCGGAAGCGTGGTCTCTGTCGGAGTAGTGCTCATGCGGTCCTGAATATTTCTCTTCATCCGGCTCATACCGACGCGCATGCGCGACTGGAGGAGCTCGCCGACGAAACGGACTCGGCGAAAGCCGAGGTGGTCAATGTCGTCCGGACGTGCAGATGGGTCTGCGTTCAACTTCGTAATTTCTGAAATAATGCGAACGAAATCCGCGAGAGAAAGAGTGCGCTTCTCCATCGCTTTTTCCGTCGTAGGAAGGCCGAAACGCGCGTTCAGGCGATGCCTGCCGACCTTGCCTAAGTCGTAACGTTCTGTCGAAAAAAGCGACTGCACGAAGTTCTTGGCGTTCTCGGGGGTAGCGAGGTCGCCGTCGCGCATACGGCGATGTATCTCTATGTATGCCTCTTCAATAGACTTCGCTTCATCGTGCTCCAGAGTTGCCTTTATGGCCGAAAGAGCGAGGGTGTCCTTGGCGAAGTGCTTAGTAACAGTCTCTCCCAATCCTCCCCCAAAGACAGTCAGGAGCTGGGTAATAGGGAACTTGCGTTTCCTGTCAATCTTCACAAATATCGCTCCGTCCGCCTCTGAATCAAATTCTATCCAAACTCCGCGAAGCGGGATAATCTTGGCACCGAAATACGCCTTTCCGCGAATAAGTTCCGAAACGAAGAATGCGCCGAAAGAACGCGCGAGCTGCGGCACAATAGCGCGTTCAACGCCGGATACGACGAAAGAGCCGTGCGGTGTCATCATAGGCATATCCGCGAGGAAAATCTCCTGCGACTTCTCCGAGCCGAAAGTTTTGTTCACAAGCTTTACCGTCGCCTTGACCGGCGCTTCGTAGGTGC
>JBBTWA010000031.1:0-1572 GCA_038063025.1 Patescibacteria group bacterium
GCTGAAATCGCCACAGTGGCCGCCTGCGCACCTAGAATGCGCATACCCATCACGCTACGAATAGGCCGCGTCTGCTTCTCGTAAAGTCCCGCTATATAGAAGATTGCGAGCGACAAAAAGAACATCGGCAAAAACGGTACGAGATTCGCTTCAAAGTAACTAAATGACGGGATAGACAAGTTACGCAGAAAGAGAGCCGTCCAAAGCGACGCGGACAACATGAGAAAATCCCCTATAAGAAGAATCGCCGTCTCGCGGCGGTCAAATGCCATAGATATGGATACTATAACGTAGAGATATATTGTACAGTTGCACTATAACGAAATGGAAACCAGAGCCAAAAAAAAGATACTGTTCGTAATAACGAAATCTAACTGGGGCGGCGCTCAGCGGTATGTCTATGACATAGCCACTAACCTGCCAAAAGACCGGTTTGAAGTCAAGGTTGCGTTCGGACAGCCGGGATTGCTTGCGCTCAAATTGAAAGAGGCTGGCATAGCGACGCATCCGATGGCCACGCTTCAGCGGGACGTCTCGCTCGCGGCCGACGTCAAGAGTTTTTTTGAATTGTGGCGGCTCTTCTGCGCGGAAAAACCAGACATCGTGCATCTTAATTCGTCCAAAGCGGCCGGACTCGGCGCACTCGCCGCTCGACTCCTCGGGGTCCGGAGGATTATTTTTACTGCACATGGCTGGCCATTTCTAGAAAAAAGAAATTTCTTTTGGCGACTTATTGCATATCTAGGATCGTATGCAACCGTACTTCTTTCTCACTCAACTGTCGTTGTTTCAAAAAATGATTTAAGAATTGGAAAAAGAATGTTTTTTTGCAGTTCCAAAATATTCTTGATTTATAACGGTATTTCAGCAGACCTGCCATTTGCCTCCGGTGATAAAATCCGCAATGCTTTCCCTCCAGACGCGCGAATCACCGGCACAATCGGCGAGCTCACAAAAAATAAAAATCAAATTGCACTTATTGAAGACGCAAAAAATGACCCCGATATGTACGTCGCGATTGTTGGCGAGGGCGAGAATCGACCGATGCTGGAAAATAAAATTACAGAATACGGACTTAGTAGTCGAGTAAAATTATTCGGTTTTATGCCTGCGCGCGAAGTACTAAAGGGATTCGACACATTCGCCCTCCCCTCTCTGAAAGAAGGTCTGCCATACGTGCTTCTTGAAGCAAAAGCCATTGGTCTCCCCATCATTGCCAATCGTGTGGGTGGCGTAGGAGAAATGCTGGACGCAGAAAATATGAGTGAATTTTCACTTGAACAGATGTTGCAAAAAACTACTGTTCTATATAACTCCTAACCGCCCAGATATTCGTTCGCGCTTATGTCGCGCACCGCCGTGCGGCTATGGTGCGCGAGAGATGTAACGATGCCGAGAGCGGCGAATTCCAGAACCAGATGCGAGCCGCCGGAGCTCATAAATGGTATCGTCGTGCCGGTTACCGGCAAGAGTCCTAGACTGATGCCCGTGTGTATGGCAACATGCGATGCGAAGAGAACGAGTACACCGAGTGTGAAAAACGCGTCAAAATTAGTCACGGAGGCACGCGCG
>JBBTWA010000032.1:0-1141 GCA_038063025.1 Patescibacteria group bacterium
GCAGTTCGTATAAATAGGCGCTCTTCTGGCCTGTGCGCTCAACTTCAAGCAAAAGTTCCCGCGACTTCAGCGCGGCTCCATCTCTTGTACCTGCGGCTACGCCCTCTTTCAGATATGAATCGGCGAGTATAAGTTTGGAATTTACGACGCCTCCATCTGTCGGTAGAAAAGCGTATGCGGCTCCGCCCGCAACAACGAGAATCGCGATTGCCAATATAACTTTAGTGTTTGTATTTGTATTTGTTTCCACCGTGCCTCCAGTATACTCCCGGCTCGCCTATCTTCCGCCTGCGTTCTTTATATAATGTGTGGACAAGTTCGGCTTAATTGTTTGAAAGGAAGTCAATATTGCTCTGGATAGACCCGGCAAGCGCCATAACGCTGTTGGCGTATCCTCTGCCGGCGGTGGCCCACGCTCCGCCCGCATAATACTTCGCTGCGGCCCTATGTTCGGCAGTATATCCTCCGGCTCCCGCGCCGAGTCCTCCGAGATAGACGGACATCGCCATAATCGCGTCAGCCGGGTCCCACGGGTTCGCGACGGCGACGCCGCGAGCCGATGCGACGCGGGCGGCATAAAGCGCCCATGTAGAAGGAATGAACTGGGCAGGCCCCATCGCGCCCCCCCATCCGCCGGCGCTCTGTATGGGACAAGAAACAACTTGTCTATGCGGGTCAAAGCCGAGCTGTAATCCAAGCTCTATAAACGGCGGCACATCGCGCGTCGGGTTCATCACTTTTGAGAAGGCCGTGCCGGTGTTTTTCCCGACGCCGGCGCCTGTCGCGTTATTGGCGAGATAACATTGTCCGACATTTTTTCCTAGATTTGACTCTTGGGTCAGCACGGCGAGTATAAGCGCCGGGCGAACGCCCGTTCTCGCTTGCGCTTCCTTCGCATACGCCAATGCGTTTTCAAATGTAATCGCGCTCGCGTCGCGCAGAGGAAAGAGTGCGGCACGTATCGCGGCGGCCTTTGCCTGCCGCTCCGCAAGAACTTTTTTATATTCTGCCTCCTGATTCGCCGTTATCGCGAGCAACTGCTGTTTCTGCGTTTTATCGCTCGTAATCTGCTTCTTCTGCGTCTCTACGACATACTTGGCGTCTGCGGTCTGATTCTGTTTGACGGCGAGGTCGGCCTTCT
>JBBTWA010000033.1:0-1545 GCA_038063025.1 Patescibacteria group bacterium
ATGAACATTTCAGAACTTAAAAAACTGGCGGAGAACGCGCGCTACATGCGCGAATCCGGTATAGCGCTCTTGTTCGTTTCAGGAATTCTCGCGCTCTTTCTTTTCTTATCGCCGACTCCGGAATATGCGCCTACAGAGCCTATTACAATCGTCTCTTCGGCGGCACCGGACGCATTCGCCGATATTTCGCTAGAAGCGAAGGCGGCGATTGTCTATGACCTGGCGACAGGAAATGTCCTGTATGAAAAAAATGCCTATGCACAGCTCCCGCTTGCTTCGCTCACGAAACTTCTCACCGTGTATTCGGCACTTGTCAAACTCTCGCCGGACACTCCTGTCACAATCCCGCCAGGCGTTTCTTCTATTGAAGGACAGCGCACATTCAACGTCGGACAAACTTTTTCGCTCTCCGACCTCGCGCGCCTCACTCTGACCGCATCGCTGAATGACGGGGCCGCCGCTATCGCGAGCGCAACAGCCGAGAGGGGAAACCGCCCTCAAAACGAAATGCTGGCAAGCGCCGCTGCAGCGCTGAATCTTTCCCAAACTTATGCAGTTAACGGTAGCGGTCTTGACGAAAATTCTGCGATTTCCGGCGGATACGGCTCCGCTTACGATATCGCCCGCCTCTCTGGAGCGCTGGTTGATAAGGCTCCCGACATCTCGGCGGCGACAACGCTTGATTCTGCACAGGCCGTATCCGCCGGAGGGACGCCATTTTCAGTAAAAAATACCGACCCGATTGTCGGCTCCATCACGCGTCTTCTACTTTCAAAAACCGGTTATACGGACCTCGCAGGGGGGAATCTCGCGCTCGTGTTTGATGTCGGCATCGGGCATCCGATTGCAGTTGTTGTTCTCGGCTCCTCGCTAAAATCACGATTCACCGACGGCGCCATACTCATCGCTTCTACTCTCGCACACTTCGCAGGCGTTTCTTCGTTATGATTACAAGCAGTATCATTAAGGTCTTTATTCCGGCAACTGCCGCGTTCGTCGTCGGCATTCTACTGGCCCCGCTTCTTACTCATTACCTTTACAAACATCAAGTGTGGAAAAAGGTGGCGATAAAAACAGCGCTTGACGGCGAACCTGCGGTCGAATTCGAGAAGCTTCGTACGACAATTCATGCCGGAACAGAAACTTCTACGCCGCGAATGGGAGGCATTCTCATTTGGGCGACGGTCATATTTGTAACTCTTGGCATATGGGTGCTCGCACAAGTGTTACCTTTCCCTTTCGTTCAAAAACTTGATTTTTTCAGCAGAAGCCAGACTTGGGTCCCTCTCTTCACGCTTGTCGCAGGCGCTCTTGTCGGCCTGGTAAACGACATTCTTGACGTACATCCTTCGGGAGAAAAGGGCATACATCTGCGCACGCGAATCCTGTTTGTCCTGCTCATATCGGGCTTTATCGGCTGGTGGTTCTACGCCAAACTGGGAATGACGGCTGTAGGCATCCCTGCCGACGGGACACTATATCTGGGGGCACTTATCGTTCCTCTGTTTATGCTCGTGTCGCTCGGGCTCTATGCCGGAGGAGTTA
>JBBTWA010000034.1:0-1529 GCA_038063025.1 Patescibacteria group bacterium
TACGGTCTATAGTTTTAACATCAGAGTGCAGATATTCTGCTTTCATTCCCTTCTCACGCAGAAACGACGACAGGTCCTCCGCCATCTGTTTAGTCAGCGTCGTAGCGAGCGCTCGTCCCCCTCTTTTTATTACAACCTCTGCTTCAGCTATAAAATCTGCAATCTGTCCATTGTATTTTGAATGTTCGTTATCTCCCACGACCGTTGGACTCAACGAACTGCTGTCTGAGACAGGGCGCACTGTGAGCTCGGGGTCGATGAGGCCGGTCGGGCGAATTACCTGTTCAACGATTTGTTCTGAATGTGACTTCTCGTAAGGACCTGGCGTCGCGCTCGTATAGATAACCTGCCCCACACGCTCTTCAAATTCTTCAAACCTAAGGGGTCGGTTGTCGCGCGCCGATGGGAGGCGAAATCCGTACTCCACGAGCACATCTTTTCTGGATTTATCTCCTGCATACATACCACCAATTTGCGGGACGGTCACGTGCGACTCGTCTATGACGGTGAGGAAGTTCTTGGGAAAATATGACAGAAGAGTGAATGGTGGCTCGCCAGGTTTGCGCCCATCAAAATGCCGTGAGTAATTCTCTATCCCGCTCGTGTATCCGAGTGTTTTGATTAGCGCAATGTCATGCATAGTGCGCCGTTTTAACCTCTCGGCTTCAAGCGGTTTCTCTTCTCTCTTAAACTTCGCGAGCTGTTCTTCAAGCTCCAATTTAATATCTTCAATAGCTCTGTTTCTCTCTTCTTCGCTAGTAATAAAGTGCTTCGCGGGGAAAACGAAAACGTTTTTTGGCTCTGCGAGCTTCGCACGCGAGACTGGGTCAAGCTTCTCTATCACTGCAATTGCGTCATCAGCGAACACTACGCGATAAATAACGCGTTCGTTCACCGGCATAAACTCCAGCGAGTTGCCGATGGCGCGTAGCTGCCCCGGGTTTATGTCTGCATTCGTACGCTCAAAATAAATGTTCACGAGCTTTCGTATCAGAGCCGCTCTATCTTCTTTTGCCTCTTTCTCAATCTTCACATGCACTTTTTGATACTCCGCCGGCGAGCCAAGACCGTAGATGGCAGAAACGGATGCGACTATTATTACGTCTTTGCGTGTAAGCAGAGCCTGCGTCGCTGCGTGACGCAGTCTGTCTATTTCTGCGTTAATCATCGCTTCCTTCTCAATATATGTATCCGAGTGCGCGATGTACGCCTCCGGCTGGTAGTAGTCGTAGTACGAAACGAAGTAGTGCACGGCATTTTCTGGAAAAAATTCTCTGTACTCTTGAGCCAGTTGCGCGGCGAGTGTCTTGTTGTGCGCGAGTACGAGCGTCGCTTTATCATTCTTCGCGATGACATTCGCCACCGTAAACGTCTTCCCGCTCCCTGTCACGCCAAAGAGCGTCTGATGGCGTAGACCTTTTTTTAATCCACCCTCAAGTTTCTCAATTGCTTGAGGCTGGTCCCCCGCCGGCTGAAATGGTAGATGTAGTTTAAAGTTAGCCATGATAGTAGTCGCGGATGAAGTCTGC
>JBBTWA010000035.1:0-16581 GCA_038063025.1 Patescibacteria group bacterium
CCACTTCCTCTCTCCGACCAAGGGCTGGCGCGTCATCTCCTACAACGAACAACCCGACTAATTCCGTTAGTTACATACATAACGGGGCATCAATGGTAACCGGCATATCAAAAGTAACCCACGACCGTGGTGGACTTTTGATATCCGAAAAGATTGACTTCTTGCAGAAAAAGAGGAGTATGGTGGAGGATGTGAGCGCGCTTGATTTGAGCGCTTTGTCGTTCAATCGATTTCGAGGAGTACGTCATGACTAGATATTCAATCTACGGTTATGAACAACCAGAAACAAGGGACATCGCGCAGCGGTACGCAGCCAAAAAATGGCGCGAGTATCAGTCCAAATACCGTGTCGGTGGGATTCGGTTCGGAACCGTGGTCGTTACGATTGTATTTTTCGTCATCGCGGTAACTATATATCCGATTTTCGGATTGACTATGACGGTTGTCGCGTTACTCGGCGGGTCATGGTGGACGAGCAAAAACAATTTGCAGGCACGCATGAAATTCGAGAATGACTACCCCAAAATTGCAAAGCTCGTCCGTTAAACTCTACGCGTGTAATGCAAAAAGCCGGGCAAGCCGCCCGGCTTTTTTATTTCTGTCTGTGCAACACCAGGTGTTGAACAAAGTTGGTAAAGTAAAGAGGTTAAACCTCTTTACTTCAATCAGTAGTCCATTCCCATGCCGCCGGATGGAGATGCGGGAGCTTTCGGTTCGGGGATGTCGGCGATGGCGGCTTCGGTGGTGAGAAGCATGGCGGCGGCGGAAACGGCGTTCTCAAGAGCCATTCGCTGCATCTTTACAGGGTCAACAATGCCGGCGGCGAGCATGTCCTCCACGACCTCGTCGGTTAAGGCATTGTATCCGGCGTTCGCCTTACCCGACTGCACTTTTGAAACAATTAGAGACGCATCATCCTTACCGGCGTTGAGCGCTATCTGCGCGAGCGGTGTCTCTAGGGCGCGGACAACGATATCAAATCCGGCTTTCTCGTCTACCGACATTTTTCCATCATGGTTCGCGAGTTTTTTCGCGACTTTTGCCAACGCTGTCCCGCCTCCGGCGACTATTCCCTCTTCAATGGACGCCTTGGTCGCCTTCACCGCATCGTCTATTTTGTCCTTCAAATATTTCATTTCCGTCTCGGTTGCCGCGCCGACGGAAATGACTGCGACGCCTCCCGACAGTTTTGCGATTCGCTCTTCCAGTTTTTCCTTGTCAAACTTGGAATCGGTGTTTTCAATCTGCGCCTTAAGCTGGGCGATACGAGCGGAAATGTCCGCTTTCTTTCCCTTCCCTCCGACGATGGTCGTCGCGTCCTTGGTCGCGACGACGCGAGACGCCTTGCCGAGCATGGAGATGGTCGCGTTTTCAAATTTCACGCCGACTTCTTCGGTTATCACCTGTCCGCCGACGACCGTCGCGATATCCGCGAGCATTTCTTTCTTCCTGTCGCCGTAGCCGGGCGCCTTCACGGCAAGCACGGAGAATGCTCCGCGAAGTTTATTGACCACGAATGTCGCGAGCGCATCGCCCTCAACGTCCTCCGCAATAATGACGAGCTCTTTCTTCCCGGACTGCACTACTTTTTCCAAGAGAGGCAAAATTTCTTGCACATTGCCGATTTTTTTATCAGTGAGAAGTACGAGTGCGTCCTTCATCTCGGCCTCCATCCGCTCCGGATTCGTAACCATATATGCCGAGACGTAACCCTTATCTATCTGAAGCCCTTCAACGATGTCGTAGGAAAGCTCCATTCCCTGCGATTCTTCAACCGTAACGACGCCGGAAGAGCCGACTTTTTCCACCGCTTCGGCGATAATATTTCCGAGCGCCTCTGATTCCGAAGAAATTGACGCCACTTGTTTGATTTCTGCTTTGCCGCTCACCGGCTTACCCATTTTTTTCAATTCCGCAAGCGCCGAGGCTTTTGCCTTCTCCATTCCGCTTCGTATCGCCATAGCGTTCGCGCCTTTCATTACGTGCGAAAGGCCTTCGTCAACGAGCGCCTCAAACAGCACAACTGATGTCGTGGTGCCGTCGCCGGCGGTATCGTTGGTCTTGTTTGCGACTTCTTTAACTATCTCCGCGCCCATATTTTCAAATCGGTCTTTGAGCGAAATTTCTTTGGCGATAGAGACGCCGTCGTTAGTGATGCGCGGGCCTCCGTAGCTCTTCTCAATAATTACATTGCGACCTTTTGGTCCTAGAGTTCCCTTCACCGCGCGAGCGGCCTGAGCGATACCCTTCGCTATTGCTTTACGCGCGTCTTCAGAAAATAGAATTTGTTTTGCCATGTTAGTTAGGTTTAAGGTATAAGGTTTAAGATGTAAGAAGGAAAGGAATTCACTTGCACCTTACCCCTTACCGCTTATAACTCCTAGGATGTTTGATTCAGAGAGAATGTAGTATTCAACCCCCTCTATCTTCACTTCGTCGTAGCCGTACTTACTAAATAAAACGGTATCACCGACTTTAACTTGCATCGGGATACGCTTGCCGTCTTCATATTTACCGACTCCAACAGCAATAACCTCACCCTTAGCCGGCTTCTCCTTATCTACAGTCTCGGGGATGATAATACCTGAAGCGAGTTTCTTCTCGCCTTCTTTTTCAGAAGGTAAAACCACTATTCTGTCGCCCAAGGGCACGAGTGAAAGCTTCTTAGCCATATTTTCTGTTTATATAAATGAATAATCGCTCTCTTATCTTTTTGTTCCCTATCGCACAAGTGCCGTGAGTATAAAGAAACTCCGGTTTTTATGCAACTACTAATCTACTGTGACACTTTTTTATTCGCGTTTATGCTACAATACGAACATGATTCAGAATTTTATAGATACATTTCTTTCACAAGCGTCATATGAAATGATAGACGGCGGGAAACGTTTTTACGCCGAGATTAAGCCACTGCGTGGCGTGTGGGCCACTGGTCATACACTTGAGGAGTGCCGGACTAACTTGCTTTCTTCATTGGAGGGGTGGCTTATTTTTCGCCTTCGCAATCGTCTACACATTCCGCACTTTAAAGTGCCTACTAAGATAAAATTGCAAAGGGCTTATGCCTAAACTTGGGCCGCTTTCTCTACGGGCGTTTATTGTCCGCATGAGAAAGTTCGGTTTTGCCGGCCCGTATCAGGAAGGCAAGCATCCCTACATGATAAAAGGCTCAATGACGCTCACCATACCGAATCCGCATGAAAAAGAAATCAGTCAGGACCTCCTAGTGCGTCTCCTCCGACAAGCTGGTATTACCCGTACAGAGTGGATGGGTGAAAAATAAATGTGCCAAATGTATCTGAACTTATGCGCTCGCTGTCCACCATGGGCGATTGCGCGCGAGGGGGGGGTGGTATGATATCTCTATTATCAAAACCTTACACATTTCATGAAAAAATACATCTTCGGCGCCGTTCTCTCGCTCGGCATTATCATCTCTCCTGCGCTCACGCATGCGGCGGGTCTTACGAATTCGCAGGTTCAGGCGATTCTTTCGCTTCTTTCTTCATTCGGAGCCGAACAAAGCGTTATCAATAACGTTCAGGCATCGCTCACCGGCAGTACATCTTCTTCGTCTTCAACGGCATTCTGTTACAACTTCAACACTGATTTAACTTTTGGAAGCACGGGGCCCGACATATCGTCACTTAATCAAGCTCTATCTTTGGATTCTCAAGGAGAATTAGGTAGAAATAATGTTTTTACCGAAAACACTGCCGCCGCAGTCGTCCAGTTCCAAGCAAAATACGGCATCCGCCAGACGGGCTATGTCGGACCGGTAACTCGCGCGAGACTAAACGCGCTGTATGGGTGCTCAAATCAAACAACATCACAAACGACACCAACTATCAGTAATATTATCGCGCCGGCAGGAGAATCAGGGGCAATCTACGCCGGTGAAAAGGCTTTCATTTATGGCACTAATCTCAATAACGTTCTTGTTAATATAGGAGGACGATCAATTGGTACTGTAGCCTATGGTGGAACCAGCTTAGACTTCATGGTCCCCTCGTCATTATCAGCAGGAACTTATAACGTTTCTGTTGCCAATATGCTTTCCGGACAAAACAGTAATGTTTATGTGGTGAGGGTTATAGTACCTACAACCCCCTCAGCCACTTCGCCGGTTATCACCTCGGTTTCTCCATCAACTCTCCCCGCCGGACAAACGACATTCGCCATCAACGGTTCCGGTTTCCAATCCGGAGCGACCGTCTCCTATTCAGGTAATTCTGCCGGCAACTATAACGCAATCTTTTCCGCCTCTTTCGTCTCTTCAAGTCAGCTTTCTGTAACCGGAACAGGACTAGCCCAAGGCAGTTCGTATATGCTAGTTGTTAAAAATCCCAACGGCCAAACATCTACCGGTTGCTCAACATATACTTCCTGCAGTTCAGCCCTATCTGTCGGTTCGGGTGCTACTGTCACCATTCCCACCATCACCGTCACCAGTGTGGTCGCAATTCCACAAGGACAGCTTGTTAATGTGCAGTTCTCAAATATTCCCGTAGGATGGAATATACGCATAATCGGTGTCTCCGGCCCTGCTCAATCCCTTCCTGTCACTAGTACATCACTCATTCCTGTTTCGGGTCCATACACGGGCAACGCTGTTGCGAACTACACTCTTCCTTATGGTGGTCCAAACTTCGCCGCCATAACGGTCCCCGCGACTGCTTCAGTGGGATCGTACGTTGTCGAGGTATCAGACCCATCAATGGGTTGGGCGACAAGATTAAGAACCCTTCCTTTTTACGTCGGATCATCGGCTCAGAACTCGTTAATCACCGTCACTTCGCCGAACGGCGGAGGATATTGGTATAGAGGAAGGACTGAGTCCGTCACGTGGAGCAGTATTAATATCCCGAGTAACGACCAACAAGTGCTTATCCGTCTTCGTAGCGTTGACACCAACCAAGAGTACAATTTGTTGACCTCTACAGTTAATGACGGGGCTGAAAGTCTTGTCGTACCAACATCGATTCCGTTAGGATCCTATAGGCTAGAGGTTAAAACACTCGTTGGGAGCTACCTCGATGCAAGTGATTCGTACTTCACGATTGTAGATCCGCTCGTCGTCACTGTACCAGACATCACCATCAACGGCGCCAGTGGTGGCTTCTCGCCAAATCCAACAGTAGCGTTCGGAGGAACTTTTGCCTTCAATTGGAGTGTTACGCCGACAAGTGGCACGACATGCACAGCCGCAGGTATCGGTATTGACGGAGGTGCTGATGCCATAAACTTAAGTGGTTCGTGGACTACGCCGGCTCTCTACACCAGCACTACCTACGGAGTAAAATGTACCAATTCGCTCGGTACTACATATAAGTATGTGAACATTAGCGTTCCGGCGCAGACGGACACGACAGTTATCGGCACTACCGCTCCTACAATCACTCTAAACGGCAACAGCTCCAGTTCGAGATTGAGCATAAACGTAGCGTTCGGTGGAACCACCACATTCAACTGGGGCGTGACACCAACAAGCGGAACATCATGTTCTGCTGCTGGGACAGGAGTTAACGGAACTACTGGGTCAGGCGCTATTAATCTAAGCGGTTCATGGACTACTCCGGCTCTCTACGCCAACACTACCTACGGCATCGCCTGCGTTAACAGGAACTCTGCAGGAGTAGTTTCCGGCACCACGTACAAATATGCGGACGTTACTGTCGCTTCACAGACAAGCGTAGCAACTCTTCCTACTGCCGTCCTAAGAGCGGTAAACGCAAATTCAACAACTATTACATCTATTACTTCTGGCCAGTCAGTGGCTCTGCAATACGAATCTAACTCTTCTTGTGTAGCTTCAGGCGGATGGAGCGGAACGTACGGTCCAGGAGCGGGAGACAAGGGTCCATTCTACCCGACGCAAACGACAACCTATACACTGACTTGTACGAATCCAAACGGTTCCGCTTGGCAAAGCGTAACGGTTGCAGTCAACGCACCTGTCGCATTACCCGCACCAACCATCAGCAACTTCACTCCAACGTCAGTCGTAGCTGGGGTAAACGCGAACATCATCGTAAACGGTACCAACTTCCGTTCAGGAGCGGTGATTGTCTACTCAGGGACTTCAAGTGGAGAGTTACCGGCAGCTTGGATATCAGCTGCTGGAGACCAAATGAGCATTGGCCCTTATGTCTATGGAGCTGGTAATTACACTTTTCGTGTAAGGAACACTGACGGCCAGATGAGCGGAGTGAGCGGGACATTTACGGTTAGTGCCCCTGCCGCTGTAACATACACCGCCCCGACACTGAGCGTCAGCAACAGCAGCCCCACCGCTGGAAACACAATCAGCTTCACATGGAGCGCCACCAACGGATCTAATTGTTACTGGTCCAGCAATGGAACGTATGGCGGGTCCTTAACCAGTTCTCCTGTTTCGGTTGGTACAACAGGACTGTCCGGGACATACAACATGACAGCCAGTTGTTATTATCCGAATGGTCAAGTACTAACTTCAAATCAGGTGCCAGTTACTGTCAGTGCACCTTCGATTACTTGCGGGAACATCAATGGGCTAACAAACCTGACGACAACATCTTGGGCAAATTACACGTTTTGTTCGGATACTGCCGCAGGAGTCTATCCCTCCAGTATAGTAAGACCAAGTACTGCGGATGGGACCGGGCAATATACGTGGACATGCGGAACGAACTCTTGTTCAGCTTCTATATCTTCAGTTGCTATGATTTCGGGAACCAGCCAGACTGCAAGTGCATTAAATGCATTGGAAAGCGCCTCACAAACATCAAGTCCTGTACAGGGAATGACTGCCGGATTCTCGTACACGTTTACACAGGATATGTATCGTGGGACGCAAGGGAGCGAAGTAGTTGCCCTGCAGAGAGCTCTGCATGCAGAAGGATTGTTCGCGGGAGAAGCTACCGGTAACTTCTACGACGTAACACGCGAAGCTGTCATAGCATTCCAGATAAGATACGGTATTAATCCGACCGGCTATGTCGGAGCTGAAACGAGGGCGAAATTGAACGCTCTGTATTAGATTACAGTGGGGCTTGACAAAATAACCATACTCGCTGTATAATATATAGCAGAAGTAGCAGTTCCCTGCTGGGTATTATAGCCAGCGTCCACAACCAAAATAGTGAGGTAATAATGAAAAAGTTCACATTCGCGTTGTTGTTCGCCGTTTCCTTGTTCCCCGTCTCGGTTTCGGCTCAACCGGCACCGCCGGTGCCGACGGTCCAAGTGTCCCCGAATTTCATGGGGACATGGACACTCGGATTCTCAAGTGGGCGGATGGTGGACGTGAATGGCACCCGTCAGGATTTTCAGTATGTCGAGATGCCCATAACCATTCACTCCGCCCAAACGAACGAGGGTGGAACGATGTCGTATAGCGGTAACGTTGTCGGGACCAGCGGTTCGCCGGTCAACTTGTTTTACAATCCGGCAACACCGAAATATGTGGATATGTACGTGTTCATCCCGGAACCGTCGCTCGGGTCTGGGAGCCAGTACTACCTCCAGATATCCCTCCGAATGTTTATCTCTCCGGACGGAAGTTACCTGTACGGAACAATGTCGGCATCGTTCTACGACAATCTGAACTCCACAGGAAACTCTATGCCCACAATCCTGTACCAAAGCGACGTGTCCATGTTGCGGCAGGGCGCGAGGGGCTGAAAACAAATCAGCCCGGCAATACGAATCGCCAGCGCAGAGCGCTGGCGATTTTTTATTAACAGTTGCGCTCACTTCCATATCTGTGCTAATGTAGGAACACAGATGGAGGCGCTCGTATCGGCACTGCCGTACGCGGAAATAATCCTCTCAATACTCCTCATAGTCGGCATCGTGCTACAACAGCGCGGAGCGACACTCGGCGGAGCATTCGGGGGAGACAACTTCGCGTCGACGTTTTATAAGCGCAGAGGCGCCGAGAAATTCCTATTCAATGCGACTATCGTTATCGCTATTCTCCTCATGCTCTTGGCGACGGCGAACTTCCTTCTGGCCGGGTCATGACTCCGGAAACGCGAGAAAAGTTGACGCGCGTACGGAGCATGCCGGCGCTTGAGCGCGTGAGCGAGCGCGTGCGCTCTTTCTCGTCAGGCGACCGCGTTCTCTTCTATCTTCTCGCGATTATCGTCGGTATCGCTTCCATATCTGGTCTCTATGCTCTTGAACGCTCGCTTCTAATTGAAGTCCCCGCATATGGAGGGACCTTGGTTGAGGGAGAACTCGGGAGTCCTCGATTCATAAATCCGCTTCTCGCGATGAGCGACGCTGACCGCGACCTTTCCGCCATTGTCTACGCCGGACTTATGGGCTTCTCCGAAACAGGAGAATTGATTCCTGTGCTCGCCGAGAGCTACGAAATCTCGGCCGACGGTAAGACCTATAAATTCATATTGAGGGAGAATGCCAAATTCTCTGATGGCACGCCTATCACGGCTGATGATGTAATTTTCACTGTACAGAAGGCACAGGACTCCGCGCTTAAAAGTCCCAGATATGCCGACTGGTCTGGCATCGTCGCCGTTGCGATTGACCAGCGCACAGTGCGCTTCACGCTTTCAAAAGCGTACGCGCCGTTCCTCGGTCTCACTACTCTTGGCATCCTCCCCTCAAGACTCTGGAAAAATGTTTCTGACGAAGAGTTCCCGTTCTCTGCTCTACAGACAAGTCCAGTCGGCGCCGGACCGTTCAAAGTTGCCGGTGTCTCTCGCGGAGCGTCCGGACTTATTGAAAGCGTATCGCTCTCGGAGAATTCGTATTACGCGCTCGGACGGCCATATTTGGACGGCATTCAATTCAACTTCTATTCGCACGCCGAAGACCTCGCAGACGCTCTTAAGAGCGGCACCGTGGAGAGCGCCTACGACATTCCTGCCGGACAGACGGACGGCAAGCGGACATTTCAGACTCTGACCTCTTCATATGCCCACGTGTTCGGGGTGTTTTGGAATCCCAGCGAGAAACAAGTGTATGCGCGCTCCGAGGTGCGCAAGGCGCTTTCTCTAGCTATTAATAGGCAATCAATCATTGATACAGTACTCGGCGGACATGCGACTGCGATTATGGGGCCGGTACCGCCGGGCGGAAATATAAAACAGACGCCTATTCCGGAATCTGAAAACCCTACGGAGACTGCCGCGGAAATATTAAAAACTGCCGGATGGACTTACGACGGTTCAGAGCGCGTATGGAAAAATGCGAAGGCGAAACAGGTTATAGATGGTATTACACTGCGAACATCAAACGTTCCTGAATTGAAAAGCGTGGCGAGTGCAGTGAAAGCGGACTGGGAACGCCTTGGAATTCCGGTCAGTATAGAGCTCTATGAGCCTGGCGACCTCTCGCAGAACGTCATCCGTCCGCGCAAGTACGAGGCGCTTCTCTACGGTACGGTTATCGGCCGCGACCAAGACCTGTACGCCTTCTGGGATTCGCAGGAGAGAAATCACCCAGGACTGAATATAGCACTGTACGCGAATAAAACTGTTGATGCCCTGCTTGAAAAAGTGCGTGGTTCAGACGACAAGAAAGCCAGAACTGCCGACCTGCAAAAAATTGAAGACATAATCTCGGCGGATTATCCGGCCGCATTCTTGTACGCTCCAAATTTCGTTTACTCTCTGCCGAGCGGCATGCGTGGCGTTTCTTTCTCGCAAATCATCGTCCCGGCCGACAGATTCGCCACAGTCGCATCTTGGTATCGCTTTACCGATGCGGTCTGGCCATTTTTTGCAAGTCAAAATCGTTAAATTTTCGTACGGGTTTCAGCTTATTTATTATCAGCAAGCCCATTAACCAACCAAGTTTATGAATCCATCACCAGCGCCAGCGCCCGCTCCTTCCAGACCAGTCTCCGTACCGAGTACGCGACCGACAGGCCATCGACGGTTTGAAAGAGGAGGCCGTCCTTCAAGCCGCGGAGTCCGCCCCGGCGGAGCGTCGCGCCGTATTCAGCGGATACTTCGCCGCCCGGGCGTCGGCGGCCCGCGTATTGAACGCACCGCCGATTATTATCCTGAATCTCCGGCAGAAAATGTCGTGCGCATAGTCCCGCTCGGCGGAGTAGAAGAGGTCGGCCGTAATATGGTCGCAGTGGACGCGAACGACGACATACTCGTATTTGATGCCGGTTTCCACTTTAAAGAAGAAGACGATGCGCCGGGCGCCGATTACTCGCTCCCAAACACGTCATACCTTGAAAAGAATAAAGAGCGCGTCCGCGCAGTTATTATCACGCACGGCCACCTAGACCATATAGGAGGCATCCCGTTCCTTATGGCGCGCTTCGGCAATCCGCCTATCTACACACGGAATCTGACTTCAATCATGATTCAGCGAAGACAGGAAGAATACCCCGATGTGCCAAAACCGGAGCTCGTCATCGTTGAGCCTGGGCAGGCTGTCACTATTGCCCATACGAAAGTGAAATTCTTCCCAGTCACTCACTCTATTCCAGACTCAATGGGCGTTTCTCTGGAGACACCTTACGGTAATGTAGTCCTTTCTGGAGATTTAAAGCTTGACCACGAAGACGGCGTGCCTTCAGAGCGCGAAGTTAAAACATGGGGCGAGCTCGCAAAAGATAAAAATCTTTTCTTCATCGCGGACTCAACAAACGCAGAGCGCGACGGGTTCTCAATTCCAGAAAAACGCGTTCAGCAAACGCTGGATGAAATCATTAAAACGGTTTCTGGCAGGCTAATCATAGGCACATTCGCGTCGCAGTTTGAACGCATGATGCACATCATTGAGAGCGCCGAAAAATACGGAAAGAAGATTGTTACGGAAGGTCGCTCTATTAAAAACAATATAGAAATCGCAGAACGAGCGGGTCTGCTTAAAATAGATAAAAGCACCATTATTCCCGCACAAGATATCAGTAATTATCCGCCTGATAAGCTTGTGATTCTGTGTACTGGCGCGCAGGGTGAGGAATTCGCCGCGCTGATGCGCATCGCGACAAAACAGCATAAATACATACAATTCAACGAGCGCGATACCGTCGTGCTCTCTTCGTCAGTGATTCCCGGCAACGAAGTCTCCGTGCAGAAGCTAAAGGATAATCTCTACAGAAACAAGGTAACGATTATCCACTACCGCTCAAGCGACGTACACTCTACCGGCCACGGCAATACAGGAGAGCTCGTCTGGATTAACAAGCAGGTGAATGCGAAATTCTTTATGCCCGGCTACGGTTATTATTCTATGACAGCTTCCCACGCCAAGGCTGTAGAACAGGCAGGCAGGCCGCGCGAGAGCATCATACTCGCCGACAATGGCAGCGTTATAGACATTACTGACGGCGAAACATTGAATGTCCATAAACAAAAAGTTCCGGCGACTCCGCTTATTGTGGATGGGTTCACCATTGGCAATCGCCAAGAGGTTGTTATGCGCGACCGCCAGTCGCTCGCCAAGGATGGGATGTTCGTGATTATCGCAAGCGTAAATATAAAGACCGGCAAATTGCGCAAGTCGCCCGACATAATCAGTCGAGGATTTATTTATCTGCGCGAATCGCAGAATCTCTTAAACGAAGCTCGCATTCTGATTAAAAAGACGGTTGAGGATTCAACGCGAAATATGAATCCGATTGACTTGGACTACGTTAAGAACAATCTGACCGACGTGATGGCGGGATTCCTCTTCGCCCGCACCAACAAAGCCCCGATGGTCATCCCAGTGCTCATCGGGATGTAACTCTAGAGGATAGAAACTAGAAACTGGGAAGCTGGAAAGAAAGGTGTGGTATACTGCAAGCAATGACCACAGCTACTCTGCTCAAGAAAGCTACCTCCAAGGATAAGGGCGTTGTTGTGTTGTCGCTTAAGGAATACGACCGTCTTTTGTCTACGCACGTTCCGAACTACTATCTCACAGGCAAAGAGGCAACAGACTTAGACAAGCTAGTGGAAGAAGGATTGCGAGAACATACCGAGGGCAAAACGATTGTCGCTGGCTCAATAAGCGAAGCACTCGCGATTCGTCGTAAACAAGAGCGGAAAAGAAAATAACGTATGCACGTAGGCTATTCGCGCAAATTCTTAAAGAATGCGTCGCGACTGCCGAAGAAACTAATTGCACTCGCTGAAGAAAAAGAGTCTCTCTTTCGTAACGAACCGCATCACCCATCGCTTCGTACGCACCAACTGCACGGTAAAGAACGCGGTACTTCCGCGTTCTGGATTAACTATCACTATCGCATCAAATTTATATTCCTATCTGACAACCACGTACTCTTTCTCGACATTGGTCCGCACGACTTATACAAATGATTAACGCGTCCCGCCTACGGCGGGACGCGTTTTTCTTATGCTATGCTCGTAGCAATGCGCCCGCGGACGGTTATATTCATCGGGAATTTCTTTTTCTCGCTGTTTATCGCTCTCATAACCTATATCCTGCTCCCGTACCTCTCATCGTTTATGCCGTCGGCATACACGGGCCTAGTCATATCCGGAGGGGCGCTCGTCGCCGTCATTCTCTTCCCTTTTATGCCGAAGCTGGTGGAGCGCTACGGGGCACAGCGTCTCGTTCTTATATTCGCAACTTTAGAAATGTTCGCTCTCTTGGCGCTCGCCACTTCGCCGAGTCCGATTACAGGAATACTGCTTGTGGCAGTCGCCATCGCTCTACAGCCGTTTATGGCTTACGAGCTGGACATACTTCTTGAAACAACCGTCGCCGAGGAGAATACGACTGGGCGCGTGCGCGCCATCTTTCTAACTGCGTGGAATATCGCAGCTCTCGCGGCGCCGCTTATGGTCGGCGCGCTTCTGGCGAGTTCTGAAGCGTATGGACATATATTCCTCGCCTCGGCGATTGCGCTGGTGCCGTTTATAGTTCTGCTGACAGTTCGCGATTTGCCTAAGGGAGTTCCTCCAAAGCTTTCCAACATGTGGAACACTCTGCTCTGCATAATGCGCGACCGCGACTTATTCGCGGTAACCTTCGGGCATTTGCTCTTATATATGTTCTTCGTGTGGGCGCCGTTCTACACTCCGATATATCTGCATACGGAGCTCGGGATACCGTGGAGCGACCTCGGCTGGGTGTTCTCCATAATGCTTTTGCCGTATGTGCTAATCCAGTATCCGGCCGGTCTGCTCGCGGACCGCGTTTTCGGCGATAAAGAACTGATGCTTGCCGGATTCGTCGTCGCCGGAGCGTCGTTCGCGGCTATCGGACTTTTCACCGCTTCAACGCCTCTCATAGTGATAATCTGCGTGCTGTTCGTGTCGCGCATCGGCGCGGCTCTAGTAGAGGGGATGACGGAGGGGCATTTCTTCAGGCGAATGTCGGAAAAAGACGTGAACGCCATCAGCATTTTCCGCGGTATCTGGCCGTTTACAGAGCTTGCCGCGCCGATAATCGGAAGCGCGATTCTCATCTTCGGTAATTATCAACTCTTCTTCATACTTACCGGCGGCTTCATCGCCCTCGCCGGCGCCGTCTCTGCGCTTCTAATCCGCGACTTCCGCTAACTACTTTGCTTTCGGCCATTTGTGGACGGCGGGAGGATAAATTTTAGTTAATGGGTGCGAGGAGCAATCGTGTGGGCGGGCTGGACAGACGTAGCGGCCGTAGAGGACAAGACCGTTGTTAACATATTTCCAATCTTTTTTTGGAATGAGCTCTTCCAAATCTTTTGAGATTTTCTTCAAGTCGTCGTTGTTGGTCAGGTCAAAACGTTTGGCAAATCGTTTTACATGAGTATCTGTCGCTATTCCCTCCCACTTGTCAAAAAGCTCGCCAAGAATCACATGGGCTGTCTTATAGCCGATGCCCGGAAGTGCAACCAGTTCGTGTTCGGTGCGCGGCAGATTTCCACCGTGCCGCTCTTGAATCTCGCGTGCCGCGCCGATAATCGCCTTCGCTTTATTGTTAAAAAACGGAATAGAAGAAATCTCTTTCGTGAATATAGCTGGATTTGCATTCGCGAAATCTTTTACTGTTTTATATTTTTTAAAAAGTGCAGAAGTTAGCTTATTCACCGCTTTATCGGTGCATTGCGCCGATAAAATAACAGCTGTAACAAACTGAAATGGCGTTTTATATACGAGCTCGCTTTTCGGAGTCGGATAAGTCTTTTTCAGATATGCGACTATCTTCTTAGCACGTGCGCGCCTATCCGAAGACGATGTCATAACATTTCAGGAGTATTTTCTTCGTGCGGAAACGCGAAGTTGAAAAAAATTAGCAGGAGCGCTCCTGATGTAAACATGGTAAGCAATAGCACTATAAAGACACCGATATACGGTACGAGAGTGATAAGAGACAGAGCCAGCATCCCGAAAACTCCATCGTGCCATAGCACAGTCTCGCGACTCATATAACGGCGAGAAAATAAACTGCCCAAAAGAATTCCGGCATAGGCGAGAGACGCCAGCACGACGAAAAAATATGAAACGAGCAGAAGCAGAGCGAGGCCAAGACCGACGAATGTCAGCGCTAGGATGAGGAATAATACCGGCGTCACTATGAATACCGCGAAACCGAGAAGAATCGTGAGCAGAATTCTGCTCGGGCGCGCAGTGTATGCGCGCTCCGCCACAGCCTCCGCGAGCCGAGGAAAGAGCCCTGCGAGAAGACCAGCAAGAATAAGGGCGCCTAATATGCGGACGAAGAGAAAAAAGCCGATGCTTATAACAGCCAATAAGCGCGACGTCCCGGCGTTCGGCAGATACGAGGCATTTGTGTATTCAATGCCTTCGGCTATCGTTGCAGATTCAGGAATGAGCGCTGGTTCAGGCGCCTGATAGGAGAGCTTACCGGAAATCGTCGTGCTTGCCGCGAGAGCAACACGCCCTATTGCGACTATATTTACATTATTTGCAAAGTCGCCGGAAAGTGAAATGTTGTTGCCGTAGATTGTAACTGGGCCGGCGGAGCCATTGGTCATAGTAACGTTCGCGGCAACGATAAAAACGTTTCCCTTCGCTATACCGGAGTCGCGGACGGAGAAACCCAAAGCGACAAGGTCTCCGGCAATCGGTTCTTCAATATTTATACTCCAGCCAACGGCGCGAAAATCGCCACCGACGCTGGCGCGCGAATTAACAGAGCCGGCTAGAAGAAACTCATCGCCTGATACTGGAGACGCAGTAACGACGGAACCGCCAAGTGCCAAGAAATCGCCGGCCACAGATGCAGTCCGCACGACTGAAAAACCTGCGGCATAAGAGTTCCCTGCCGAAGAACCGTCCACAATTAAAGATTTTCCTGCCGAAAACGACGATGGAGCGCGTACGGCCGTCACGCTCGCCGGTAAGAGAAGTGCGATGAGGAAGATAATTATTGTGCGTTGCATATTAGGTTACTGGGCTGGAGGCATCGGGAGATACGGCGGATGATTTTTTTGCACACTCTTCCTAATCATAATCGGTTCAATGAGACTCGCACATATGAATATGGAGAGAGCGATGATTGCGGAGGCCAAACAGTAAATGCAGAATGCGCCTATAACAAAGGTCTGGATAAATGTGAAATAAAGCGAAGCCAAGACGCCGACAAGAGAGATTCCTTGGAGGACGCGGCGCAAGAGCCGATTGAATATGGCAAGTTCAAGGGCGGACAGGACGAAAAGAATGCCGTAAAAGAGGACCCCATACTGCGCAAGCGGGATGCCAAAGAGGTACGAATACTGGCTTGACGCTACTGTGTTGCATCCTGACAGGCTCTGAATATTGCAGATGAGAGGGGCGCCATTCGCCTCATGCTCTGCGAGATATGCGGAATCCGCGATTCCGAGAAATGCAAAAACCAAGATAAAAACGACGCCGATTCGCTTCATACGGCTAGAATACGCGCTGTTCTGTCCATGCGCAAGCGAATAAATGATAGACTGAAACGATAGATATGTTTGCATTTTTATCCAATTTCACCGGTAGTACAATCAACAATGAAATCGCACTGTCTATCGCGATTGTGCTGTGTGCCATATTTTTTGAGGATATTACTACAGTTGTCGTCGGGATTCTCGCAGCGGACGGATTTATATCGGTACCTACTGCGTTAATTTCTCTCTATGCAGGTATCGCCATTGGAGATACAGCGTTGTATACGCTCGGTGCACTCGCCCGCAATCATCCGCGACTCGCGCATTATATTGACCACGACTTCACCGCGCCATTTCGTTCGTGGCTGGAACATAAATATGCGTTTAAGGTTTTCTCCGGTCATTTCGTACCCGGATTCCGCTTCACGACATTTGTAGCGAGCGGCTTCTTTCGCTTCCCTCTGCGCACCTACATATCGATGGCGATTGCCGGCGGTGTGGTTTTAATGGCAGCACTTTTCTCCGTTTCTTACTTGTTCGGGTCTTTCTCTTCAAAGTGGGTTAGCGAAGTCCGCTGGGGTATCGCGGCTGTGTTTCTTCTCGTTCTGTTTTTCATCGCACGACACAATATCCGCGCCTACAAAGAACAGAGGAACGTACTGGCGAATGTGGACAATAACGGCGATACATCGAATATATGAATCAAAAGGTAATACGCGCGGGAGTGGCGCTAGTACTCGCGCTCGCGGCTGGAGGAGTCGGATACAACGCAGGCAGTAATTCAATTCCCGAAATAGTGAGTATCC
>JBBTWA010000036.1:0-4396 GCA_038063025.1 Patescibacteria group bacterium
CAAAATTGGTGCGTGACGGTTTCAGAGGGAAGATATATATGACACCGCCGACAAAGGATTTGGCAGAACTAATCATGCTCGATTCTGTCGGTATCTTGGGCGAAGAGGCGCGACGCAGAGGCATCGCGCCTTTATACGAAGAACAAGACGTAGAAAAAACTTTTTCGCAGATAGAAATTCTTGACTATCATGTTGAAAAAGAAATTGCGCCCGGCTTGTCAGTTTATTTACGCAACACGGGCCACATACTCGGTTCTGCCAGCGTGAGAATTAAAGATGAAAATGAAGTAGCCGTCGCACTCACTGGCGACATTGGCAACTCGCCGTCTCTTTTACTACCAGATTGGGAGCCTGTAACTGATGCAGATACGATTGTTATGGAAAGTGTTTACGGCGACAGACTGCATCCGCCTCAGCAGAGGCGTACTGAGGTCTTGGCCGAAGTACTGAAACGAGCTATCGCACTAGGAGGAACCATCTTGATACCGGCTTTTTCGCTAGAGCGCACGCAGCTTATGCTCTATGAGCTCTCAAATTTTTTCTCCGCAAAAGAATTGCCGCAAATTCCAGTCTTCCTAGACTCCCCGCTGGCTATACACGTAACAGATGTTTATGAAAAATGGGGTCCAACATACTTCAGAAAAGATGTTGAAGATGAAATAAAAAAAGAAGGAAGTATTTTTGAATTTCCTTTCTTAAAGCAGACGCTCTCTCGTAATGATTCTGAGGATATAGAAGGTACTAAAGGTCCGAAGATTATCATCGCAGGAGCCGGTATGAGCCACGGCGGCAGAATAGGGAAGTGGGAGGCAAGATATCTACCAGACCCGTCTTCTACGCTCATAATCGTCGGCTATCAGGCTCCCGGCTCTCCCGGACGGCGGATGATGGAAGGTGCAGCGAACGTGCGCCTGAACGGCGCGGAGATACAGATTAAAGCGAAAATTGAAAATCTTCACGGATGGTCGGCGCACGCCGACCGCGACGGACTCTTGAAATTCGCGGAAGCTTCGCTTCCGCGCGCAAAAACTATTTTCACGGCTATCGGCGAGCCATCGGCCGAGCGATTCCTCGCCCAGCGCATCCACGACTACCTCGGCGCTACCGCAATCGTCCCAGACCTCGGCCAAACTTGGGAGATTACAAAGGATTCAGCCAAACTCACTAATTAAATAGTGTTCACACATCTGTAACCCGACATATCAAATCATACCCACGACCGTGGTATACTTTTGATATGGGAATAGTAGAGGCTGAAGCGAGAAAGAAACGCCGGTATACAAATATCCAGCAGGCCCTGCTTGCTACCGTCGCGCTCGCCGGCGTAGCTCTTGTTGCGACAACGGCTCCGAACTTGCCTATGGCACTCGATAAGTTGCCAGCCATTAAACGCGCAAAACTGCGATACCAATACAAGACTGCGCTCGGGAAATTGGCGGCGCAAGGGCATATTGTTTTTGAAAAACGCGACGGCAAGCAATATGCGAGAATTACCGAATCAGGACACAAAGCGCTCGCGTTTGAACAAGAGAAAGCGAAGCTCAGTAATGCAAAAAAGAAGCGATGGAATGGAAGATGGAGAGTTATTATTTTCGATGTGCCGGAGAGACGCCGCAAAACTCGCGATCGCTTAAGAGAGACCATGGAGAGAACTGGTTTTGCACGTCTTCAAGACAGCGTATGGGTCTTCCCGTACGATTGCGAGGATTTCATTGCATTGTTGAAAGCCGAATTAAAGATCGGCGCCGCCGTTCTGTACATGGTTGTTGAGCACATAGAGAATGACAAGCACCTGCGCGCCCACTTCGGTCTGAAATAGTATTGAGTACCGAAATAACGATACTTATGAGATATCAAATGTTCCCCACGACCGTGGTATACTTTTGATATGCAATGATTGGATGATATGATTCTACGCCATCGTACCCGACCTCGGCCAAACTTGGGAGATTACAAAGGATTCAGTGAAAAAGATTTAAACAATTTGTTTCGCAATGCGGGAGAAGATGGCGGGATGTTCGGAGGCGAACTGGGCGAGAACTTTTCTATCTAGCCTGATATCAGCCTTCTTGAGCTTACTTATGAAAGTAGAGTAAGACTTGTGGCCGTTCTCGCGAAGCGCGGCGTTAAGGCGCACTATCCAGAGCTGGCGGAAGTCTGTTTTTTTATCGCGTCGGTGGGCGAATGCATAGCGACCCGCGCGCATAAGCGCTTCGTGCGCGGCGTGAATCTTCTTAGAGCGGATACCGCGGTAGCCCTTGGCTCTCTCCAATATATTCTTACGGCGCTTATTCGCATGTACTCCCCCTTTGATTCTTGTCATACAAAAATAGTTAGTAAATTAATTATTTTGCTCCACTACCCGGCAGGAAGCGGCGGCGCACTCTCATAGAAAGTTTAATCGCGACCGAACCGCGCTTTCCACGTCGCGTATTACCGCTTTGCTTAGCGTTGAAATGGTTCTGTCCCTTGGCGCGCGCCATTAGCTTCCCATTGCGGGTTACTCGGATTCTCTTTGTATAAGATTTGTTGGTTTTCATGTTTTCTTTGCTCGCTCTATTACGCAAGCGAATCCTTTAGGACTCTTGGTTATTGGCTCGGCAATTTTGTACGCGTGCTTGATGCGGACTAGAAATTTCTCTAGGCGGTCTTTTAGAAACGCCTCGTCCATCCCTTTATAACGACCCTTAAGGAAGAGTTCGGCACGAACTCTATGGCCCTCGGAGAGCCACTCGGCCGCCTTTTTGGCTTTCAAGTCCATATCATGGTCGCCTGTGCCGACCTTAATCTGAACTTCCTTGGTCTCGGAGACCTTGACCTTGGCTTTTACTGCCTTTTCCTTCTTGCTTCGCTCGTATTCAAATTTACCATAATCCATAATCTTCGCAATGGGAGGGACGGCGGATGGCGAGATTTCAATAAGGTCGCTCCCCGCAGTTTTAGCCGCCGCAAACGCCGCCTCTAGAGAAAGAACGCCGAGATTCGTCCCATCGGCGCTAATCACGCGCAACTCCGTTGCGCGAATCTCGTTATTTATCCTAAGTCGTTCAGTAGCCACTGGAAGTAATGGAATACTAACATGAGATATGCTATGCTACAACCTAATGACCATCGCACAACTCAATAAGCAGATAGGTGAGATTGTCGAGCAGAAACTGCTCGAGTTCTTTGGTGACCCCGATGAAGGACTTGAAGTTAGGAAGAGTCTCTTGGTACGTATCAGAAAAGAAATGAAAAAAAAGAATCGGAAACTTACTTCGCATTCCGAAGTGCTCAAGCAATATGGTATCCGCTAAGTGGAGTAATAACGCTCTCGAAGATATCGGGGAACTTGATGAAGTTGTACGAGAACGAATCCTCGCCAAAGTAAGTTGGTTTGAGGAAAACTTCCATCGCATCACACCTGATCACCTGCACTACAACCTCCGCGAGCTTTATAAACTTCGTGTTGGCGACTACCGGATTTTCTACTCGACTCATAGTAGCTATATTGTCATTGAGGCCGTTCGACACCGTCGGGACTCGTACAAGTAATCTACTGAGTTGAAATCTGACTCGGGTCGGAGAGGACGATTTCGGCGCGGCCTTCGTATGAGACGATTTTGCCGGTGAGAGTAATGGTTTGACCGACGTAGCGTGAGAGGTCGCCGAACTGTTTCGCGTCATCGGCGAAAATGACGCCGGAGAACGAACAGGTTTTATAATTCTCGCAGAAGTCCAGAAATACCGTGCCGGTCTTAGAGGTATATGCCTCAACGAGTTTTCCGCGCACGGAGGCGTACTTGCCGACGTGATTGGAGGCTTCGGTGTAGTCAATGGTGCCGATAGAAACTAACGCGGCCGCTCCCGCGGCCGCGCTGTTGCCTCTGTATGCTTCCAGCAATTTTTTTAAAATATTTTCATACGCCTGTCTAAGCTCTGTGTCAGTACCTATCTCTAAGATTTCGTCGTTGATAGTTGTCGCAGACTTCGTCCAATTGTAGCTTCCGAATGCATACGCCTGTTCCGTCACCAGAAGTTTAATATGCATAATGCCATTGCCGGTCGCATGTTTCTCAGTCACGACTGGTATGTCGGCGTTTAGAAGAGTTGCAATAATTGGCGCGCCATAACTGTTCGTGCTCTGCTCGGAGTCCACTATTCCGCGCACATCAACCCCTCTCTTTTTTGCTGCAGCCAGCGCGTCAGCGATGCTTGGAAGTGTGAATGTATAAATCGCGAAGTAGATATACTCTTCTGCTTCGTTAATGAGAACTATGAGTTCTTGGTCATTCTGCTTTTGGTCCAAGCTGTAAACTACGCGTACAGAATTTTTCTCCGGTGCAGACACAGTCTGCGCCGGGATACTCACTATTTCGGGAATTGAATTACTGCCTGCGTTGTATCCGACTCCTCC
>JBBTWA010000037.1:0-2112 GCA_038063025.1 Patescibacteria group bacterium
ACGCAACAATGGCCGCGTCTGTCTCCGGCTGGCGCACTTCTACGATATCAAATTTAAGAACACGTCTGTCGGTCGGCGCGATTTTACGAACCATGCTGGAAAGCTCTTTGCGCAATTTAACCGAATTCTCTCCGGAACGGCCGATAACGAGACCGGGACGGCCGGTTGAAAGAATAACTCGTAGCTCGCTCGCCGAGCGCTCTATCTCTATCCCGCTTGTGAATGTGCCTCGCAGTTTTTTAGTAAGAAAGCGTCTGATGAGTTCATCCACCTTGATATTCTCTCTGTAGCTCTTCTTGTCGGAGGCGAACCAACGGCTCTTCCAGTCTCGGATTATTCCGAGACGGTGCGCATAAGGATGTACGATGTGGGTCATGAAAAAATTAGGCGCTAGGCTTTAGGCGCTAGAGTCACAATCATACGGCTCTTTCTTCGGCGAATGAGAGTAGCGCGACCCATTGCGCGCGGCATATACTTCTTCAACATTCCTGCGCTTTCAACGATGATAGATTTCACAATCATATTGTCAGGATTCTCGCCTTTCTCTTTTGCAGAAGCAGCCGCGCTCCTGATAAGCTTCGCGACCTGTTCAGAGGCGCGCTTCGGCAGGAACTGCAGAATCGCGAGCGCCGCCGGAATTTTTTTACCTTTAACGAGCTCCGTCACGAGACGAACCTTGCGCGGCGGCTGATTATGACTTTTTAGAGTCGCTCTCATATTATTTTGCGGCTGGCGCGGCTACTGGAGATTCCTTAGCCGCCTTTGCCGAAGCAATCTCGGCCTCGGCCTTCTTAGCCTCCATCTCCTTCTGCATCTTGCCTCCGTGGCGGACGAACTTCTTCGTCGGCGAGAATTCGCCGAGGCGGTGTCCCACCATCTCTTCGGAGACAAGGACTTCCAAATGTTGTTTGCCGTTATGTACTCCGAATGTAAATCCAACCATCTCCGGGCTCACTTGGCTTCGGCGCGCCCACGTCTTAATCACCCCCGCAGTGGTGGGTTTCAAGCTTTTGACCTTCTTCAGGAGTTTTGCATCCACGAAGGGTCCCTTCTTAAGTGAGCGACTCATGGAAAGTAATGAAATACCCGCAGAGCGGGATATAAGAAAGATACAGGAAGCCGTCCGCGAAGTCAAACTACTACTGCTCCCAAACACCCTCATAAACACTAATCAATTCCAGAACCTTGACAAATCGTGTATTAAACGTACAGGCCGTTTCCTCGCGGAAACGGCCTAGTTAATGCCTTACCTGCTTCGCTGTTTACGGACCGCGCTCTTTTTTTCCGGAGGCGGACCGAGCCAGAGGAATCTGCCGGAACCGTGACGCACAAAAGCCAGTCCGAGCACAACCAAGCTGTAACGTGCTTTGGCTCGAATAGTTTCTTCCAGCTTTTTGAGGTTTCTTTTCATGCTAATCTCCTCAACGTTATACATTAATCGGATACTACTCTCTAAAAGTATGGTAACACAAGAGCCCGCCGACCTTGCATAGCGTCTATTATGGGCGTACGCTCAAGCCGGACAACTGACCATTTGAGGAGGTGTCAATGAACGAACTGAAAGGAATCCACATCGTCTACTCGTATGTTGGCGGTGACTTTGAAAGCGGTTACAAAGGAGCCGTTCCGTCAACGCTCTTGAATTACAAGCCGACGACAGGAGAGATTACTCGTAGATACGGAAGGAAGATTATCGCTATCTCCGTTCCAACGGCGACAGATGGTTTCTTCACGCCGGGAGGTTGGGCTGGAATCGCCGCACCGCATTTCAAGTACGGTCTCGACGCTGGGAAAAACGTCTTGGAAATGATCGGCTTTGCCGGGGAATTCGTCGTAGCAAATTACTATCTGTGCAGGGCGTGCTACCGTCTCACCGGCAAAATGGGAAAGTCCCGATTTGGTCCAAGCCACTGGAACGAGAAGAAAAATGACTTTGTGTTCCTGATTAGGCGTGTTCAGTGTTCTGAATGCACTCATACTTGGAAAATCAAGACATTTGATCACCGCCAACCATGAATTAGGTGCGAGGCAAAAAAGCACGCTGTCCGCGTGCTTTTTATTTTTTAATTACGCTTTTCTATTTTTGCCGACCTTGCGGCGGGAGATGATGTG
>JBBTWA010000038.1:0-1852 GCA_038063025.1 Patescibacteria group bacterium
AAATGGTAGATGTAGTTTAAAGTTAGCCATGATAGTAGTCGCGGATGAAGTCTGCCTGATAGGAGTCAAAACGTCCATCAAGGATGGCGGCACGAGCGCCGGAGACGAGGTCAAGAATAAATTTCACGTTGTGCATAGAGGCGATAATCGCACCGAGCATCTCGCCACTCCGCAGGAGGTGCGACACATACGCCAGCGTAAATCCCGATGTGATGGACTTCGTAAATCCATCATCAAGCGGAGTGAAGTCATTTTTATACTTTTCATTCTTGAGGTGAATTAGACCGTGCTTGGTGTAGATAGAACCGTGGCGGCCGAGACGCGTCGGCGAGACGCAGTCAAAAATATCAACGCCTGCTGAAATAGCCGCGAGAATATCGGCGGGCTCTCCGATGCCGAGACCGTGGACTGGCATAGTCTCGGGCAACTCCTTGAGCATCGCGAGCGCCGACTGGAGTGAGTCGTCGCCATATTTTTTACTAAACGAGCCTCCAAGGCCGAAGCCGTCAAAACCCATTTCTGCAATTGTTTTTGCGCTTAGTCTGCGCAACTCATCAAACTGTCCACCTTGTGCGATTCCAAATATCGCTTGTTTTTTATTCGCATTAATATTCTGCTTATGCGCTTTTAAACTCCTCTCAGCCCACCTGTGTGTTCGTTCCATCGCATCCTTCTGATATTCATACGGTTCTGTAGGCGCAGTACATTCGTCAAAGGCGAAGAAGATATCCGCGCCGAGCGCATGTTGGATTTCTACAGAACGTTCGGGTGTGAAGCGATGAAGCGAGCCGTCAAGATGCGAAGTAAATGATACGCCTTCGTCATCAATAATCGCGAGCTGGCCGTGCTGACTCGCGACATCTTCGTCATAAATTGACGGCGTATTTACGAGCTCATTTTCTACAAGGTTCAACCTTGTAAATTTCGAGACTTTTTTGCCGAATCCTGCGCCAAGTGAGAAAACTTGGAAACCTCCTGAGTCTGTGATAGTCGGCTTTGCCTCGCCGGAGCCAATGGGCGGAGGCGGGTCCGTCCAACCCATAAACTTCGCGAGGCCTCCGGCACCTTTCACAATTTCTTCACCTGGCTGAAGATACAGGTGATACGTGTTCGCGAGCACAACTTCGGCACCGAGAGCTTTAAGCTGGTCCGGCAATATACCCTTCACGCCAGCTTTCGTCCCCACCGGTGAGAATGCAGGCGTACGGATAACGCCGGGCGTAGTGGTCAGAAACCCCGCGCGCGCCCGCCTGTCGGGCGCGCTGGTCTCTACCTTGAAATTAAAGTCCGACTTCACTTTTGCACCTTCAAGAGCTCAACTTGAAAAACAAGGTCGGAATTCGCGGGAATAACACCGCCAACTTCTTGATTGCCGTATGCGAGCGCCGCCGGTATTACAAGTATGCGCTTCCCTCCCACTTTCATACCGACGATGCCCTGGTCCCAGCCCTTAATGACCTGCCCAGCTCCTAGGTTAAAAGTAAAACCCGATGTGGTTTCTGGATGGCTCGCAGATGCGTCAAATATTTTTCCATTTGTGAGCGCTCCTACGTAGTTTACAGTTACGCTGTTACCAGCCTCGGCAACGGCACCTGTGCCGACTACCTCGTCTTTCATCATAAGTTCTGTCACAGGTGAAGTCGGCATAGTGGATGCAGTTTGATTATTGGTAACGGCCTGATTTTGCGAGTTATCCGGCGGTGTAGACGGCTTAAATGTGAAAAGTCCCGGGAAAATAAAGAACGTCGCCACAACCACGAGCGCAAGCGTTATCGCAATTCCTGTCGGTGTTATTTTCATATGTTAATTAATTATAATCGATGTATGGCATAAACTATATCACAAACTACTG
>JBBTWA010000039.1:0-17697 GCA_038063025.1 Patescibacteria group bacterium
TTATAAAAACGTTTTGATTCGGACGCACCGTGCCTTCGTATATTCTGCCTACTGCTAGACGGCCCATAAAGTTGTCATAGGCCAGATTGAACGGTTGTAGCATGAGAGCTGCGCCCTGCGTAGCATTTCGCGAAGCGGGAGGAACTTTTTCAAGAATCAAATCTAGAAGGGCTGTGAGATCCATCCCGGCCTTCGTGTCACCCATCAAGAGGTCGTCAGGCGTGAGCGACGCGCGCCCATCGCGACCGATTGCATATACAACTGGAAAGTCAGATTGCTCGTCGGAGGCGCCGAGCTCCAGAAATAGCTCCAGCACTTGGTCGTGGGCGCGCGCGGGGTTCGCCGCCGGCTTGTCAATTTTATTTAAAACGACTATCGGTTTAAGGCCGAGTTCAAGAGACTTTTTAAGTACGAAACGCGTCTGCGGCATCGGGCCCTCCTGCGCGTCTACTATAAGAAGCACAGAATCAATAGAGCGAAGCACGCGCTCCACTTCAGAGCCGAAGTCAGCGTGACCGGGAGTGTCCACGATGTTTATCTTCGTGCCTTTGTATTCAACAGCCGCATTCTTGGCATAAATGGTAATGCCGCGCTCCTTCTCAAGAGCGTTGGTGTCCATCGTGGTCCCCTCCTTCGCCGCGCCGGTCTGCTTAAGAATGGCGTCAGTCAAAGCCGTCTTCCCATGGTCAACGTGGGCAATAATCGCGATGTTTCTAATCTCCATAAAAAATAAAAAGCCGCGCAGACTGTGCATTTAATATACCACACCTGCCGCAAAATGCAGTACACTGTACGAATGCGGATGAAAAAACGGAATGGGAACGAGAATCATATTTTGCAGGACATTGCCATAATAATTCTTAGCGTGCTGGTTGCCGTACTCTTGGTACGCACCGATGTTCTGGGGAATATTCTCGCTTCGGCTGGACAAACGGAGATATTTGGCGCGTTCATCGCAGGGATGTTCTTCACGTCAATCTTCACGACGGCCCCTGCAATCGCGGCACTTGGAGAAATATCGCTCTTACAAGGCATCTTCTATACGGCGCTTTTAGGCGCGGCGGGAAGCGTGTTGGGCGACCTAATCATTTTCCGATTTGTCCGCGACCGCTTTTCGGAGCATGTGTCCGAGATAATGACGCATCAGAGCGCGTGGCGGCGATTTCATCTGCTGTTCAAGCGTCGCTTCTTCCGTTGGCTTACCTTTTTCATAGGCGGATTCATTCTCGCCTCTCCGCTTCCTGACGAGCTCGGCATAGCCGTTCTTGGATTTTCAAAAATGCGCATAAAATATTTCGCCTTGCTATCGTTCGTATTTAACTTCCTCGGCATTCTCGCCATCGGTATTATTGCCCGCTCACTCGCCGCGTAATCACACTCACGAATTAGGTCGGTAGTTCAACAATAAATATGGAGCCCTTGCCCGCGCCGAGAGACTCGGCGCGGATGGTCCCGCCGTGCGCCTCAACTATGTTCTTTGCGATAAAGAGGCCGTAGCCGGTGGAGTGGGCGTTTACCTTCTGCGAATCTTTACCGTGACCGCCCTCTGTAAAGAGCAGTTTTTTATCTTCGGGAGTTATGCCGATTCCGGTATCTTTTATTGAAATTACGAATTTATTATTTTCTTTTTTCAGAGAAACTGTTACAGAGCCCGACGGCGTATAATTAATAGAGTTGTCAATAATGTTCCGCAGGACATTGTCGCCGAGCTTCGCTTTATCGCCGTTAAATGTATAGCTTGTGGTGAGATTGTCGAATCCAGGCGCGCCGATGTCATCTGCCGAAAATGTGAGAGCCAGTCCCTTGTCTGACGCGTTCAACTTCGCCTTCTCAACCACGCTTTCAGCAACCGCTTTTAGGTCAAACGGTTCTTTTGTATAGGAGACAGTTCCCTTCTTCTGATTAGACGCGGTAAGAATATTCTCCACAGAGAGAGCGCCATCGCGCGACTGCGTGAGCGCCTGATTCACAATCGGCTTAAGCGGCTCCGACAACTGCCCGAAGTCGCCCTCGGCAAGCGCGGCAAACGTGCTCGCGTCTCTGGTCAAGTACCCTTTCACCTCGTGTCCGATGAAGTGCATCAGCGTCTCCTGCCGAGTATTGGTCTCCTGCAACTCTCCAGCGAGCTTCTCCACTTCTGCCCTAATTTGTGCTTCCCTCTCATAACTCTGCAGAAGCAAGACTCCGAAGCTTAGAGTCATCAAAAATGCAATAACCGCTAGCGCCATACTCGCCGTCGTTGTAACAAAGAAAAATTGTGCTCCAGAGAATACAAGAAAGATGTAGAAGAGCGCTTTCGCTATGGTATCTCCGAGACGGAAGGTCCCGTAGCTCGTAATCGCAATAGTGAGAAACAAAATAAAAATCGGCAATGTGAACAGCGCATACAGTTCGGTAGTGTAGACGTTTGTTACGCTGGACCAATATTCAGAGCCCAAAAATATACCCATAAAAAGAACGATTGACCCGGCAATGATGCCAAGTCGGACCCGTTCAGTTTTATTATTTTTTATTTTGCGGAATCTATAAATGCCCAGTCCCAGTATTGAGAGCAGAACAATGATTCCTATCCATAAGTTATATATAGTTAGAAACTCGTTGTTGAACATATTGCACCATGCTTGGTCAAAGCCAAATGCTCCCTGACCGAGCAGATTGACAGCAAAAGAAACAGAAGCAGTCAATAATATGATTATGCTCACCCAACGCGGGATATAACCAAAAATGTCGATGTAGAAAAAACAAAAAAGAAGAAGAAAGAAAAGGAGCGCAAAATAATCTATTGGCGTCCAAAGCACGGCAACTACATAATAATTGTTAGATGTCCATATAATTCCATTCGCAATTAACCAAAGAGCGAATGCGCCAACAAAACTTGCAAATGCTATCGCCTTTTGTCTATTGACAGCTTTTCGCAATACAAAACCAGCGAGAATAATGCTCGTAAATGCAGGTGCGAAGTTCGCATACGATGCGAGATTTCGTAAATCAGCTACTGTGGCAAAACATGTGTTTATATCCATACGACTCTTGACATTGTACCACCGCAATTAGTTATACCATCAAGATACATTCGGCGAAGAGTCCTACTCCGTGAATCGGTTGGTTTTGCGAATGCTAGGATTGTGAGCATAGTGATTTCAGATATGTTTCTTGGTCTTGCGCGGATACGCGTCCCAGAATTGGCGCATTTCTTCTTTTTCCGGCGCGAGGCGAATAATCAGCGGCTCAACCCCGTACAGATTTTTGAGGTTTTTAAATGCCGGCATCACGATTGATTTTGTAAACGCGCTTTCAGACCTATACGGCACGAAATTTTCAAATAAAATTCCGTCGCGAATAAAAAGCATGAGCAATTTTTCATAATATAACTCCGCTTTATCGCCGGCAGACTTGAACCACTTGGAGGCGTCGACTGAATATGTTTTCGGATTCAGTCCGGTAAGCGTCCTGAATAAACGATGGTGGAAAGAGATGAACTTCTCGCCATTCAGGCAAACTACGTCTCTAAACTTTTTGCCGGTTGCCGTATTAAAGTCGCATACAGTTTCATATTTCACCATTTCTCGCCCGTCCGAGCCTGTGTGCTGATAAATTGGCATTTTCCCGAGAGAGCGCTTGGAACGATTCTCGGCGCTTACGAACTTGTCGTCATGATACTCAAAAATGAGCGGTTTAAGCTTCATTTGTTTGGCGAGCTTGAGAAAGCGAAGGGTCTCGTGCGTCGGAGTCGCAACTTGGCGGAAGAATACCGCGCGCGGTCGGCTGAATTTCGTTAAAAGTTCTTCAGACGCAGAACCGAGATTCCGGCGAATATGATTTTTTAAAACAGCGTCTTGTCTGCGTTGTTTCAGTTCCCACAAAGCTATTCTTGGTTCCGTATATAGATGATTAAAAGCGTCAAATTGGATCACTCCACTTAGATGGATATGCACAGAACGGGGTACGTGAATAGATTTTTTGGTTTTGGTCATATACATGAAATATCCTCTTGTGTGGAGCATAATATCTCCTCGCAAGAGTATGTTTCGGACGGGCAAATATTCAGGCACGAATTATCGGAGCAATTTTTAAACTGCGAAGCCGGCAGTTGGAAAATTCGATAAGTCGTTAAATTATTCGGGGGACAATCATCCGCGTTGCCGCAACTGCGCGTGTAACATTCGTTCGTTGTGGAATCACACGCCGCCTCTACGAAAAACAGATAATTTTTTGCGACATAATTTTCATACATGCTCTGCCCGAGGATAATCAATACAGATGCGACAAGAACCCAAAGTATCCAAGGGGTGGATTGTTTCGTTGGCACGTCCATTCCATATTTGTACCACAGTTGCGCAAAAAGAAAACCGGCGGCAATGCGTGTGCAAAGCCGCCGGTCAAGCGAAGCCGAACCAGTGGAATAACGGCCGGATGAGTAGTGGCCACAGGTATTCGCTGAAAAATACCACAATGAGCGTCCAGCGAGCCGTCCAGTATGCGTTCCCGACGAGGACGGAAGCCGAGAAGATATCCCAGTCCCGCCGCGTCAGGCCGTTGAACGCGTCCTCCTGCTGCCGCAAGTACACGGTCGCCATGAATGGATCGCCGTTCGGCCACCACAGGTTCAGGACAAAGAACGCCGGTATGTCTCCTAACTGGATGATGCGACGAAGCATGCTCTTTCGGCGCCCGAGTTTTACAGTTGCGTCTCTCACCTCCTTGATCGATTCAAATCCGAACAAATCTTTTTTGTAGTTATCGTAGAGATAGAGATAGAACAGGCACACAGCGGCGGAGAGCGGAGCCATGATGAAGAATGTTATTGACGCCCCCAACTCGATTCCAAATTTCGTAATGGCCCAGAAATTGACTGCACCATACACAAATTCGTCAAAGAATTTTGACTCGGTAAATTTCGCCGTATGCCAAAATCCGGTGGTACCGATCCGCTGCAGCCAGCGAATCGGCTGATTCGCCGATTTTAGCGCCATCTGGCACCTCCTTTTTTTGCATTAAGAACACGGCGACGGAAACCCCCGAACGCCACCTACTTATATCATAACACGCCTCTCTAAAATATGCAAGTCCGACTTTGTTTGCAATAAAAAAAGCCCCGCGGTGGCGGGGCTTAGCGGTGAGAGCTTAAGGCTCTCACCGGACGTACTTTGCGAGGTGAAGATTTTCCTCGCCGAACCGCTTTCGCGCCGCTTTTTTCGCGGCGCGGACGTTTATTTCGCCGGTTATGAGCGAGGCGACTGCACCGGCTACGGCTAGAAAAACAACCTTCTCGTGTTCGTAGATGAATCCGGCGAGCGCAGTAACGATGAATATTCCTGCGGCGAAAAGGGTGCTCGCCGCCTTTATGCCGACGTTTTCGTCTTTTTCATACTGCTCCAGTTTCTCCAACGCGAACTCTCTTTCGCGCTGAATCTGTTCAAAGTTCTTGAAAGCTCTCCCGCCGTTCTTGCGCCGGTCAGGACCGGGGTACTTCCGTCTGTCTGCAGACATAACAATTTTCCTCCGCTATGAACGTCCGAGAATTCGCCGATTCGCGGTCTGCCAGTATTATAACAGCAAACGTTTTTATTGCAATGACACCTGTTGACAGAAGGTTTCTGGACAAATCAATGTATATGGAGATAGCGGCAGAATATGTGTATAGTGCCGAGATGCAGAAAGCAGAAGACGAATACCCGATGCGGATCAATAGGTACCTCGCGCGCGAGGGGGTAGCAACGCGCCGTGGCGCGGACGAGCTCGTCGCGCGCGGGAAGGTGCTGGTTAACGGCCGTGCCGCCAAGCTGGGTGAGAAAGTGAGTAAAGGCGACAAGGTAGAACTCCGCGGTAAAACTTCAACGAATAAGTATCTCTACTACGCATACAACAAGCCCGTAGGCGTTATTACACACTCGCCACAATTTGGCGAAAAGGACGTTAAAAAGAGCGCCGGACTGCCGAAAGACGTTTTCCCAATCGGTAGATTGGATAAAGATTCCAGTGGGTTAATGATTCTCACCAACGACGGCCGAGTAACCGACAGACTGCTTAATCCGGAATATGAACACGACAAAGAGTACCGTGTGCGCACTGTTGGACCACTGCGCGACAGCTTTAAGAAAACTATGGAGGCAGGTGTGAATATTGAAGGTTATCTGACTAAGCCATGCATTCTGCGTAAGACGGGTTCAAAGAGTTTTAATATCACGCTCACGGAGGGCAAGAAGCATCAGATACGCCGGATGGTCTCGGCGATGCATAACACAGTTGTTGAACTGGAACGCACGCGCATATTAAATATTAGGCTGGACAATCTCGCATCCGGCGCGTGGCGCGCGATAGAGGGCGATGAACTCAAAATCTTTCTAGTGCAGATTGGGATGAAATAGAGCTCTAGAAAAACCCGCCTGATTATCTCAGGCGGGTTTTGGCGATTTCTTTAGTTTTGAGAAAACATAGTCTTGGAGCATCTTGCGTGCCTGATGCTTCATTTTTTTCGTTACCCTTTTCAACTCACTGGGGATGTGGTAAGTAGCTTCCCAGACTGAAACGAGACAGGCGCGGTCTCCAGAAACTACCGCGATTTTGGTACAGCCGTCAGGTGGCGAGTAGAAAAGAAAATAGCGATAGCCGTCGTTTGACGACATTCCCAAATCTACTCCCACCCCGTCTGACACGATAGAAAGAACGTCTTCGGGGCGCATCTTTGTTCGGTCGTAGATACGCTCGGCCCCGTGGCTAGTGAAGTCCATGTCGATATCCTTTCAGGATGAGAACCTGCTCAAGAAATTACACCGAAACGGCAAAGGAGTCAAATTCTCAGTACGTTAAAAATTTTTCATATCTTCCCCCCATACGCACGAGCACCCGCCTGTTTTCTGGAAACAGGCGGGTCTCCCTTGTCAGATTTTTGAATACATGACACCGTGTCCGGTTTTTCCTACTTGTTTTATCTTGCCTTCCTTTTCGAGCGCGGAGAGATACCGCGTTGCCGTTGCATCAGAGACATGCAGGAGCTTTTCTACTTCGTCGTTGGTGATTTTAGTTTTTGTGGTGAGAGCGAGCATTATCTTGTCTCGTTTCTTTCGTTTGCGGTCTTGAATTGCTATTCGTGCCTTGCCGAGGAATTCGCGGGCGCTGTGGAGAATGCCGGTTTGCACGATGACCGGTGCTGGTGCGCTGGCCGCCGCGGATGGCGGCTCGGGGTTTTCGATCGGCTCAGATTCTGGGGCTATCGGCTCATTTGGTGGGATTTGAGCCGTTGGGGTTGTGGGTTGAGCCGTTTCGGCTGCCGGAGGAGGTTCAGCGGGTGCAGGAGCCGGTTCTAGCGCGGGAGTTTCCACCGCGGGGCTCGGCGAGTCCGCTACGGGTTGTGACGCTTCTGGTGCTGGGGTCTCTTCTTGGGGCATGATTTGATTTTAACCCATTAACTCAACGCGTTGAGTTAATGGGTTTTGTACGCAATCATGCACGATTGATGAGGTCGGCATAGTGCTCAATCATGAAATCGTGATAGAAATCGTTTTCCGAAATGTATTTGTATACGTTGTGGGTTTTACCTGGTGGTTCGTTATTCAATTCGGCGCACAAAATGTCTATCTCTTTTTCATTCTGTGGAGAAAGGGCGTATTCCTTTAGCGAGTTGTCTGCGAGTTTGAAAATAAACAGGATCTCTTTCGCACCTACGATTTCATTCCAGAAACCACTATCGAGTTCTGACTTTACCAACTCGACATATCGAGACATTTTGTCTTCGGGAATCTTGAGCATCCGGTTTCCGCTTCCGCTTCTTTTCTCAATAGAAACGCCACAATCAGTGAGTTCACGGTCGCTGATTTTGGAAGCTCCCATGAGATAACTGAGGCGATATTCCATATGTGTCCCAGTGTACTACTTACGTGTATAAAAGACGCCTTGGCCGATGACGCCGTGCTGAGTGAGCTGCCCCTCCTTCTCTAGTTCGTCCAAGTATCGCTCTGCGGTCGCGTTGGATACTCCGGCCAATTTCTCCACATCGTTGTTCTGAATTTTTCCATGCTCCTGCACGAACGAAAGAATCCTCTGCTTGTTCTCGGTCTTCTGCTCCATTTGCTTGGCGATAAATCCGGTATTCGCATTTCGTCTGGCGATATACATTCCAAGCGCGATTCCGGCAATGGCGATGATAATCAGGACGATGTAGTTCATGTCGGTTTGATTGTACTATGCCGATACCAGATTGAATTATTGATTGTTACCGGCTGCTGGCCGCGTGGTATGACGTGGGAACTGCTGTCTCCTTCTAGTCATTGCTCAAAGGGATGTAAGTAACTACATAACCTCCCCAGCCGCAATCACGCATTGTATCTGCCGTAAAATTTGTTTCGAGGTTAATTGTATTCCCGGTTACTTTGAAATAAATGGGAGCGACGTTCAACGCTCCTTCCCAAATAGTAACTGAATTTTCTATGGGTTGATTCTTGAGTTTAATTTCTACCACATTACCTCCGTTCGAATCTTTTTTAAATGAGTTAACCAACCCTGAACAAAAGGTTTCGCGAGTATAGTGTCCATAAATATCTTTTATACTTGATTGCAGAGTATCAATCTTTATCTGGATTGTATTTATTTGTAAGAATCCAGCGATAATTGCGGCTGTAGCAAGGATAACGATGAAATTGTTATGGTTATCGTTTTGACCAAGCCAAGACCATGCTTTTTGGAATTGCTCTTTAAATTTCATGTCTGCATTATGGTTTGCCTGTCAATTCTTATATTTCTGGAGCCAAGTCCAAGCATCTTTGGGTAGCCATCCCTGCGAATTTTTTGCATCAACTTCAATAATCAAGGTGTACTGTATTCCATTCATGCCGGGGGCGATGACGTTATAGAGTTTCCCCACATCAAATGATGACGCCACAATATATGCGTTATCAGTATAATGCCACCAATCTGATATCCATTTATTTGCGTAAAGTGAAGCGACGTAATTATGAAAAATAGCCGTATTAAAGTACGGACTAGCCTTGTAAGTAATCAAGTAGAGTTTAGTCATGATCTTTTGGGCTCGGTAGTGCAGCAGTAGGCAGTGCCAACTCAGGATTACTTATGACGGCAATAATATCTTTTGCCTCACCATGGAACGGATTGTCTCTATCGCCGATCAGAGTCATTGCTTCAGCTCTAAGTTGATATTCTTCGGATCGAAGATATTTCGGGTTCGTAAAAAGGAATAAAAAATAACTTCCCAAAAAAGCGATCACGGGAAGGCAGGCAATGATGAAATATAAAACAGCGAATAACCCATCACTGTTTTTTGCAAGGAAAAATAAGGGCAGGGAGATAACGAAACATGCCCAGAGAGTGGGGTTGACGGCACTTCTACTGCTCACCTGCTGGGCTATGGCAGTGAAATTCTGTCCGTCGAAAGGTGGGGGCATGATTTTTTAATGTTCTTTGTCTTTTGGTGGATTTGGATCGTTGCCCGGCTCGATTGTGTCCTTGCTTCGAATTTTTCCGTCCAAACCTTTCGTAATTAACTCGCCACCACCTTGATTGCACAACATTTCACGAGCTGCTGCCTCAGCTTCTTTTTGAGTAGTATGTACACTTGATGCCTTTTCGGCATCATTGCGTTTGTTTACCCATTCGTTATCTCTTTTGAAGACCATTCTATCGCGTCTTTTGCTACTCATGCGGCTAACTCTACCATGGAAAATGTTTTATTGCAAGCGTTCTGTACACTCGTGTGATTCCCAATGAAGATGCTAAAATGTTCCTATGTCTTTAGTCTCTATACCAGAAGCATCGAAATGGGCGACAGAATATCTCGACAAAGAGGTATCCCCTACAAACATCTCCTATCTTGTTCAATATGGAAGAGTTAAAAAACTAGGCGAAAATGGCTCCACTCTCGTTGATTTGGGTGATTTGAAAAAATATTACGAATCTTACAACGGGAAGCGTGAGATAAGTTGGAAAAAAAATCTAGGTGGCGATCTAAATTGGACGCTCTCATTTGATAATTTGCGTGAGAAAGACACGACGAAGCATGTCCACAGACTTCATCCATACAAAGGGAAATATATTCCTCAACTCGTTGAATACTTTTTAGATACGCATACAGATGATTTTAAGAAAGAGGTCTACTTTAAGCGGGGTGACATTGTTCTTGATCCATTTCTTGGCTCTGGAACGACAATTATTCAATCACTCGAAATGGGCATTCACTCCGTGGGCGTAGATGTCTCAGAGTTTAATTGCATGATCTCTAGTTGTAAGGCAACTCACTATGACAATGAATATTTGCAAAAAGCGATTAAAAAACTAATCGCTTCGCTTGATTCTTTTGAACATAACAACAGAATCTATGAGTTCGAAAACGAGCTTTTGACCGAGCTGGCAAAGTTTAATGGAGCATATTTCTTTGGTTCTGATTTTAAGTACAGCATTAATCAAAAATCTATTGACGAGAGTAAATTTTCTATAGAAAAGGAACGGGAGTTTTTGCCGATTTATCAGAAGTTGCTCAAAAAATATTCGATAAAGTTAAAGCAGAATAAATCAGATTCATTCCTTGACGTTTGGTTTATGGATAATGTTCGTCGCGAAATTGACCATGTCTTTCAGACAATAAAACAAGAAAGGGATGTTAAGACGCGGAAAATGCTTGCTCTCATTTTGAGCAGGACGATTAGATCATGTCGTGCGACTACACACAGCGACCTAGCGACCCTTAAAGAACCTCAACTAACGACTTATTATTGTTACAAGCACAAAAAAATATGTAAGCCGCTTTTCTCTATAACGAGCATGCTTAATCGTTATGCTCTAGATACTTTGAGCAGAATAAGAGAATTTAACGGGCTACGGAAACCCGTTCACTATTCTGTCTTAACTGGCGACTCAAGAACGGTGAATATTTTTGAGCAGGTAGAAAAAAAGAATTCGGAATTTGCAGAGCTTCTGAGGAAACAAAAGATCGCGGGTATATTCTGTTCGCCCCCGTATGTCGGTCAAATTGATTATCATGAACAGCATGCTTATGCATATGACCTTCTTGGATTTAAGCGCAAAGATGACTTAGAAATAGGACCTCTTTACAAGGGGCAAGGTATGGAGGCTCGTCGGTCATACACGCAAGGTATCGCAGATGTACTGAACAATTGCAAAAAGTATCTAAACGATGATCCCGACATTTTCCTTGTTGCTAACGATAAATTCAATCTCTATCCAGAAATTGCTGAGAAGTCAGGTATGAAGATTATGAACCAATTTAAACGGCCAGTGTTGAATCGAACGGAACGCGATCGAAATCCATACTCAGAGATAATTTTCCACTTTAAATCAAAATAATTATGGCTCTCTCTAAAGAACAAACGAATAGCGTCGAGGAAGTTTTGAAAACAAGTTTACGGAACAAATTTCAAAACTATAAGCCGGAACCGGCGTCAATGCCCTTCCATACGCGACTACTCGGCAAGGATAGACTAGCTCTATATTCTTTTATTCACTCCCTCAATACAAATTTCGGAACAAGTATTTTTGAGCCTGTTGGTCTTGCTCTAGCACAAAAGAATTTTAAAATGGCCGTTTCGCAGGCTACGGCTGGAAATCAAATCAGTACTGCCGCGCAGGCTGAAATCCAGAAAATTATTGATGGCCTTATTACGGCGACAAGCACTCCAAATAAAAAAGAGGAAATTGAGAGAATACGACAAGTTTGTCAGACGGGTGAAATGATCAAAGTAAAACCGACAAAAGTTGATTTAATGTTCGAGTCAAAAGACGGTGCATATTATTTATTTGATATTAAAACTGCAAAACCAAATGCTGGAGGTTTTAAGGAGTTTAAAAGGACACTACTCGAATGGGTAGCCGTTCTTTTGGCAAACAATCCTAAGGCTGATGTGAACACCTACATTGCAATTCCTTACAATCCTTACGAACCAGAACCATATACTCGATGGACAATGCGAGGAATGCTTGATCTTGAAAATGAGCTTAAAGTAGCAGACGAGTTTTGGGATTTCCTTGGTGGTAAAAATACCTACAAGGATTTACTCGACTGCTTTGAGAGAGTGGGCATTGAGCTTCGAGATGAAATTGATGCCTACTTTAAGCGCTTTAAAAAATAATCAACCCTCGCCCTGCCGCTCCATGCATTCACCCCCCCCCGCGAATCCGCCGGAAGGCACAAGAGAAATGCGCGTTTAGTATGTTGCTTGTTTGATTAAGCCTAATTTCTTTTCACGGCGCCAGCCTTTGATCTCGGATTCTCGCTGGCGAGCTTCTTTAAGAGTCGGAAAAGTTTCAGAGTACTTGAGAATTACCGGACGCCGAATTTTGGTGTAGTGCGCACCCCATTTCGAGTCGTTGTGTTGTTTGAGGCGTTTTTCTAAATTATTAGTACATCCGACATACAAAGACTTGTCGGCACATTCTAGGATATAGACGAGATACATATACTGTATGAATAATACTCCCTCGTCGCTTCGCTCGCTCGGGATCTTCGTCGCACACCAAAAACACCCCGGGCCGTAGGTCGTAATGAACGAAGTAAAGAACGGCCGAAGGCTCTGAGGAGCGTGGCGGCGAAGAGCTGCGGGACTTGGACTCGAACCAAGATACGCAGATCCAGAATCTGCAGTCCTACCTTTAGACGATCCCGCAATGGCACGGCGCGAAGCGCCGCGCGCTTAACGCACGATACTTTAAAAACGCCCTTTATTCAATAACTGGATTTGATCAGAGGCTATTGAGATCGCCAGAGACTGCGGCAGCGTCGGTATCAAGTCCCGCAGAGTCTCCAACGAGCTGGTTTAGGTCGGTGGATATATCCGCTGTCGTATTCCCTTCCGTAAGAGCCGGGGACGTTTCCGTAACGGCCTGCGAATCAGTCGTGCTCTCGGTTGTAGTCTTAGGCATCATAAAGAAGTACGCAAGTGCGGCTATAGCGACTATCGCCACAACGATATACAGTACCGGCTTTGACGAAGAGCTATGGCCGGGAACAATCTGTTCCATCTGGGGTATATCAGATTGCTGTGACGGTTGTGCGGCTGGCTGTTCAATTGGTTGGTTTTCCATGATATTTATTGGTTACTGGTATCGTCATTATCATCATCTACCTTTGGGACCTGACTTAGAGCCTGCAGAGCGCCTTGAACTGCTGAGCGCGCATTCTTCATCTCGCCGTCACTCAATGCCTTTAGGTCGTTGAATATGGTTTTATGCAGTTCCTGAAATGCTGTACGCAGTTTCTTCATCAGTTCATCCTGTCCGTTTGTAGTATCCGTCGCGTCAGCGGTGCCAACGGCGGAGGCGTCTAATGTATATGTCTTAGCCGCTTGGGCAGTTACAACTGCTTGGGCAGCCACAATTGCAGTAGTCGCGGCTTGGATAGCTGTGTTCACCGCGGAAACGTCCTTACCGTTTGTTGCCGCGATATCCGCTCTCTCTTGAATCTTCAGAAGAACGTTGCCCAAGTGACCGAGCTGTTCGATGAAGCGGTCAGTCCACTTCTTATTCAACTCTTCAAATCGGTCTGAGAGTTTGAGAGCGAGCTCCTGCTTCTTCTTATCGCGGATGTCTGAGAGGCGTTGCTTAGCCTCTTCGCGCTTCGTCTCCATGCGAGTCTTGGCCTCCTCTCGAGCGGCTTCTATCTTGTCCTTTGCCTCTTCGCGAGCAGCCTCCATCTTGGACTTAACTTCTTCTCGCTGCGCCTCCATACGCTTCTTGGCTTCTTCACGTGTTGTCTCCATACGAGTCTTAGCCTCTTCTCGCTGTGTCTCTATTTTTTTCTTCGCATCCTCGCGAGATGTTTCCAGTTTCGCCTTTGCCCCCTCGCGCTGTAATTCTATTTTTTTCTTCGCTTCTTCACGTCGTGTCTCCATCTTCGCTTTGTTATCAGAGCTCGTTGTCGTAACAACCGATTCTTCCGTAGAGGCCACTCCTGTATTCGGCACAGGAGCTGCCACCTCTTGTGCAAACGCAATCGGCGTTACTAACAAAATAGTAGCGACACTGCTGACTGCTCCAATAATTTTCAGATGACTCATAAATAGTAAATATACTAAATTAATAATTCTGTCTCATAACGAGGTTCATTATAACACTCTTACTTCCTTCGCTTTCGAGCGATGGCGGCGGAGAGAAAGGCTGTAAAAAGCGGGTGCGGTGAAAGCGGGCGCGCTTGGAACTCGGGATGGAACTGTGTGCCCAACATAAATGGATGTTTGTCGCGTGATAATTCTGCAATCTCCATCAGAATACCGTCGGGAGAAGTGCCGGAGAATACGAGACCGGCATCTTCAAGAGGTTTCACGTAATTTGAATTAATCTCGTAGCGGTGGCGATGACGCTCTTCTACTAATTCTTTTTTATATGCGGCACGTGCCATAGTTCCTTTCTTCAGATAGGCCGGATAAGAGCCGAGCCTCATTGTTCCGCCGTATTTATTATCTGCGAGATGCTTTTTCTGCTCCAGCATCACGTCAACCACAGGATCTTCCGAGTTTTTCTGTATCTCGGTCGTGTGCGCGTTCTTAAGTTTAAGCACATTCCTCGCATACTCAATCACCATCAACTGCATGCCGTAACATAGGCCGAAATAAGGTATCTTCTTCTCGCGGGCAAACTGAATCGCCTTTATCTTCCCCTCTATTCCGCTCTCGCCGAACCCTCCCGGGACGATGATGCCGTGATATTTCGCGAGGGTGACGGCGCCTTTGACACCGCCGGTTTCAAGATTTTTTGAATTTACCCACGTGATGTTCGCTTTGCGTTTCAACTTCGCCGCGGAAAATTTGATTGCCTCAATGACCGAAAGATAGGCGTCAGCTAGTACGAAGTCGCCAGTATCAAAATACTTACCTACTATTGCGATATTAATCTCCGGCGCTTTAGTATTTGTGGCAGCAATGGCGAACTTCTTCCACGCAGACAATGACGCCCTCCTCTTCTCTGGTAATTTAAGCGCGTCTAAAAGCGCGTCGCTTAGCTTATCTTTCTCAAAGTTGAGTGGCGCTTCATAAATGCTATCTATGTCCGGCGCGGAGATAATTCGATCGTGCCGTACACTACAAGAGACAGCCAACTTCTCCTTGCGCTTATCGTCCACGGGCTCTTTAGAACGAGCAACTATGAAATCCGGCTGTACGCCAAACGAATTTAAGTCTCGCACTGCCATTTGAGTGGGCTTTGTCTTCATCTCGCCGAGAGTCCCCGGAGTCGGAAGGTACGACACCATTACGAATAGAACATCGTCCGGATATTTCATTTTTAAAACGCGTGCTGCATCTATAAAAAGAGCATTTTGGAAGTCGCCAATCGTACCTCCAATCTCAACGACTGAAATACGGCTACCGTTATAAGAGGAGGCGGCTTCAACGCGACGGAGTATCTCGTCGCGCACATGCGGAATCGCTTCAACGCATTTCCCGCCGTATCCGAGAGCGCGCTCGCGCGCGATAACCGACTGGTACACCATCCCGCTCGTCATGTAATCTTCGTTTGTGAGGTCGCGCCCCAGAAATCGCTCATAATTGCCCATATCCTGGTCAGTCTCCATACCGCTTCGGAGTACGAACACTTCGCCGTGTTCTGTCGGATTCATTGTCCCTGCATCTACATTCAAATATGGGTCAACTTTCACCAGATTTACAGGATACCCTTTCTGCTGAAGAAGGAGACCTACTGAACTCGTGACGACTCCCTTACCCACTCCGCTCATCACCCCGCCGAGTACGAATATGTATTTGTGACCTTCTTTTGCCATACTGAACTAGACCTTCAAATATCTGCGGATAGCGAACACAGATGCGACAGCGCCGAGCAGGACGCCGGAGCCCATCAGTATTGCGAAGATGAGCGGGAAATGACCGGCGTAGTAGCTCGCGAGATTAAAGCCTCCGAACCAGCCAACGGTCTTGGAACCCGCATACCAAGTTAAGGGTATGAGGAGAAGCAGGACGATAATCGCCGCAATAACTCCCGTGACAACGCCGGTGATAATGAAAGGTCCTTGAATATACGAGTTACTGGCGCCGACAAGGCGCATCACTCCTATCTCGTCCTTTGAAGTGTAGATGGCGAGGCGAACGGTCGCGAAGGCGATAAGGATTGACGCAATCGCGAAGAGAATTACCACTGCGAAACCGATTTCGCGCGTCGCGCGTATCGCTAGCGAGAGACGGTCAATGACCTCTTTGTTTTGCGCGTAATTGATGCGGTCAATTATGGACGAACCGCCTACGGAGAGAGCCGGAGACGCTTCAAGAAAGCTCACTATATTCTCATATTCGGAAGGGTCTTTGGCTTTAACAGACAGCGAGGCGTCCAGCGGATTCCCTCCGATTTCGTCAAGCGCCTGTAGGGTCAGCTGGTCGCTCGCATGCCGAGAACGGAAGGCGGCGAGAGCCTCATCCGCGGAGGTATAAACGACTTCTTTTACTTGCGGCAATTTTTCAAGCTTGTCTTTCACGGCGAGAATATCCATCTCGCTCGCCTGAGTCACAAAGTAGACCGATATGTCAACTTTATTTTTAACCGCATCCAGCGTGAAGGAAAGCAGGGCGGAGAGAAAGATTAACGAGCCGATTATTGAAAGCGTAACGACCATTATAAGTACGGTCGCCGTAGAGACCGCGCCGCCTCGCGCGAAATTTTTCCAACCGCTTGTGAGAACTCTCTTTATGAGCATCCATTCCATATCAGCCTATTATAGTATGTATTTACCTTCTGCGTCATCACGCACCATTTTCCCCCTGTCAATGGTGATAACGCGTTTGCCTATGGCGTCTACCACGCCCTTGTTGTGGGTCGTGATGATAACCGTGGTGCCTAGCTCGTTTATCTTCTTCAATATTTCAACAACTTCGTAAGTATTGATTGGGTCCAGGTTCCCCGTCGGCTCGTCGGCGACGATCAAGTCAGGCTGATTGATTATCGCTCTGCCGATTCCGATGCGCTGTTTCTCTCCGCCGGAGAGCTGGCTTGGGAAGTGGAGCGCCTTATCGGAGAGGTTCACCAGTTCCAAAATGTACGGCACGTCGCTCTTAATCTCGTCGTCAGTACGCCCGACCGCCTCCATAGCGAAGGCGATGTTCTCGTATGCGGTCTTGTTCGGTATAAGGCGAAAATCTTGGAAGACCATACCGATGCGCCGGCGGTAGTGGTGAAGAGCGGAGCTTGGAAGGTCGTTGACGTTAATTGATTCAAAAAAAACCGTCCCGTCTGTGGGACGCTCTTCAGCCAGCAATAATTTCAATAAAGTAGTCTTACCCGCGCCCGAGTGGCCGACGATAGAGACGAACTCTTTAGGGGCGATAGAGAGAGTGATGTCCTCAAGCGCGGGCCCATTCCCGTCGTATCTCTTGGTAACTTTATCAAAATAAATCATTGTCGTTCTCTATTGTACCCCACTCGCGGCTGATGCGTCTATAAAGTCGTCCAGGTCGCCCTCCAAAACCTTGTCTGGGTTGGAGGATTCGTGATTAGTGCGGTGGTCCTTAACCATCTTGTATGGGTGGAGGACGTAGGAGCGTATCTGGCTCCCCCACTCGTTGGCGGTAGTGGAGGCGATAGAACGGCCCTTTGCCTCTGCCTCTCGCTCGGCTTCTTGTCTCGCAAATATTTTCGCCTTCAGGAGCTCCATCCCCTTCTCGCGGTTGGCGAGCTGGCTGCGCTCGCTGGAGATGTGCACAGAGAGATTGGTCGGCTTATGGAGAATACGCACGG
>JBBTWA010000040.1:0-1434 GCA_038063025.1 Patescibacteria group bacterium
ACGAGGCGCAAATTATGTTGTAATGCCCAAATGAAAGAAATCGTGCAAGATGGGGAAAAAGTACTGCGTGAGATAGCCAAGCCGGTACCGGAGAGCTTATTCGGTTCCAAGGAGCTGGATACCCTCATCAAGGACATGTCCGAGGCGCTGGACCGCTATCCGGAGGGTGTCGCTATTGCCGCACCGCAAATTGGCATCTCATACCGCATTTTTATAGTTAGAAAGGATAGAACAGTGTCAGTGTCAGTGTCCAGCAGCCAGCAGCCAGCAGCCAGCAAGCCAGAAATCCAGATTTATATAAATCCAGAAATAGTTAAGACCTCGCGTAAGAAGGCGAATGCGAACGAAGGCTGTCTCTCTGTCCACGGTGTTTATGGGACAACGAAGCGGCACGAGCGCGTGACTATCAAAGCCCGTAAAGAAGATGGCTCTAGGATTACGCGCGGCGGGGGGGGTCTTTTGGCGCAGATATTTGAACACGAGGTAGACCATTTAAACGGGATTCTGTTTACTGACCACGCAGAACGCTTACTCCGCATCCCGCACGGAGCACAACATCGCTTCGCATACTTTGGAACTCCGAAAGTTGCGGGCGATACTTTGGCGATTTTAATAGAACGGGGGTTTATTCCCTCCGTAGTAATCACATCCCCAGACGCTCCCAAGGGCCGTGGGCTCGTGCTCACTCCGTCAGAAACGAAAAACATCGCTCTTGCGCACGGCATTCCGGTCATGACTCCGGAGAGGCTTGACGATAAAACAATCAACGCGCTCCTCGCTCTCGGATGCGAGTACGCGGTATGCGTGGCCTACGGCAAAATATTTCCGGAAAAGCTTATCAACGCATTCCCGCTCGGCGTATTAAACGTGCATTATTCACTATTGCCTAAATATCGCGGAGCGACCCCTATGGAAACCGCGTTGCTCGCCGGAGAAAGTGAAACCGGGGTTACGATACAAAAAATGGCTAAAGAACTTGATGCGGGCGACATCATCGCACAAGAAGCAACGCTAATCGGGAAAGATGAAACAGCACGAGAACTTCGACCTCGCTTAATCCTGCTCGGCTCCGAGATGCTTGTTGAGACGCTTCCCAAGTATCTCTCTGGCATCATTACTCCTGTTGCACAAGATGCCGCGCGCGCTACGCGCGCGTATAAAATTAAAAAAAAAGACGGACTTCTCTCTTTAAACGCCACCTCAGAAGAGAACTGGAATAAATACCGGGCATATGCCGACTCTATCGGAGCTTACTTTTTTGAAAACAATAAACGACTTAAAATAACGAAAGCCTCATTAAAGAACGGAAAATTTATCATTGAGCGCGTTATCCCTGAAAGCAAACGCGAGGTTAATTACCGAAGCGAAGCATTCGCTTAAGCGCGGCTCCGCCGCGCTTGATAAGTCGTCGCGCGCGCCCGCGAGACTTACGAA
>JBBTWA010000041.1:0-2823 GCA_038063025.1 Patescibacteria group bacterium
ACTTGCATGACTTATCCACGCCGCCAGCATTCACCCTGAGCTAGGATCAAACTCTAATTAAGAATAGGCGGAACAAAACAATTCACACTCCCGCTCTACTTCGCCGAAACGGCTACGAAGGGCGGGCTTTTCATTTTCACATTTTTAACACGTATTCAAATGTCAAATAACAACGAGCAAACAACCACAAGCTCTTTCGAGCTCTTATTGAAGCTCTCCCCTGCCTTCTCATTTTCTCCGAGAGACAGTATGGTCATACTATAGGAGCCCCGTAAGGAAGTCAATCTGCAATACAAGAATACAAGGGAAGCTATGTACGAAGCTACACCTAACCAAAAAGCTGTCTGATACCGAATAGAAGAAGGCCGATGATGCCTAGGAGAATAAAAGCTTTTATTGAGTAATGAATAAGCTTATTAGCGCCGTCATAAAATTTTTCGAAACGCAATTGACCAATTGTATCTTTGATACCCTTATTCAAATTCTCGTCTGGCCAATCCGTCAAAGCACTCCAATCGTCGTCTATTGGATTACCCCAGCGACGCTGAAGCTCTGTCATTTTCTTCGCGTATAACTTTTGTCTGTCCTCACGAGATAGACGTCCGAAATTCATGCTGAAACTATACCATCGATATATCCTCGCCACCATTTATTTCTCGGCTCAGGCAAAAGCCGAACGGCTTAAACTTACTATCCCCGCTTTGCCGCTATAGCTACATGGTTGGGATATTTTATATATTCTTATATTCTGACGACCGTCATAAAATAGAAACACGCAAGTGGTTGTGGAAACACAGAAAAACATATTGCCAAGATTGCATACAGAATAAGAGAGCGTATGATGTGAGAAGCCGTCACCCTTGCTTAGTGTTTTTAGTACCGGTGTAAACTATTTTTATAGTTGGGTGTTTTATTTTTTGGCGAACCAGTTCGCGAGTGGGATTAGTAGCGGGGCGGAGCGACAGATGGAGGAGAAGGTGCCGGCGACAACGCCGACTAGCATCACGAGCGCGAAGTTGCGAGTCGCCTCCGCGCCGAAGTAGATGAGCGCGAGCAGAGCGAGCGCGACAGTAAGCGCGGTGTTGATGGAGCGCGTCATCGTTTCGCTGATAGACTTCCCTATCGTCTCTTCAAACGATTCGCGCGCACCAGTTTTTTCATTGTTATGTAAATGTTCGCGAATACGGTCAAAGATTACGATGATGTCGTTCACGACATACCCCAAGAGAGCAAGCAGTGCAACAATAAACAGCGAATCCACTTCAGCGCCGGTGAAACGCGCGTATGCGGCGAAAAAGCCGATAGGGACTATGAGGTCTATCGCAAGCATTACGACGACCGTGAGTCCGTATCCCCAGCTCGGTACCGGCCGCGACACATGGCGGAATGCAAACGCGATATAGAGCACGATGACGAATATCACGGCAAAGATTGCCCATAGCGCTTTATTGGCAAATTGGCTCCCGAGAGCGGGGCCTACCGAAGTGTATGAGAGTTCGGTCGCCGTTCCCAGAGAAGAAATCGCAGAAAATATTGAGTCATGCTCCTCTTGTGTCAGAGAGCGGGTGCGGATGGAAATCGCATTTGTTCCAAATTCGCGTACAGAAATAGTTCCCAAAGGAATAGTGGCAACTTGTTTCTGTATATCGGAGAGCGCCGGACGACCGTTTGGATAATCAACATGCATCAGAGAACCTCCAGTGAAATCTATGCCGAGCGGTAGGCCGAAGACGAGGATGGCGCCGATGGCGACGGCAAGAATAAGACCTGTAATCCAGAAGAAAAACCTGCGATGTGTGATGATAAACATAATTAATTTTTATTGAATCCAGAACCGAGAACGAACTTCCACGTACTACTCCCCTTTTCAGGAACAATGGCGAGTAGGAATACGCGAGAGAGAGACACTGCTGAGATAAAGGACGCGAGCACACCAAGCACGAAGACTAGCGCGAAGCCCTGCACGATTGAAGTGCCGAGCCAGAAGAGGATGACGCCGGAAATTATCATCGTGAGGTGTCCGTCGCGAATCGCTGGCCACGCGCGAGAGAAACCGATGTGCACAGCTTCTCTCGGCGATTTCCCTCCGCGCAATTCCTCTTTGGTTCTTTCAAATATGAGCACATTCGCGTCTACCGCCATACCGACAGATATAATGAGACCTGCGATGCCCGATGCCGTAAGCGTAACCGGAATTACTTTAATAACAGCGAGCATGAAAGCAAGATACTCAGCGAGCGCGAGCGCGGCGATAAGACCGGGGAGGCGATACCACGCGACCATAAACAGAGCGACCACGATTGACCCGATAACTCCCGCGACAACGCCGGCCGAGATAGCAGCGGCACCAAGAGTCGGGCCGACGGCTGAACTGCTCTGGAGAGTTATCGGCACCGGGAGCGCCCCGAAGTTAAGATTGCGCACCAAGTCACGCGCCTCTGTCGCGGTAAATTGCCCGGTAATGGTCGCCTGCCCGCCCGGAATCGCCTCCTGTATCACCGGAGCCGAGATCGGTTGACCGTCTAGAAAGATCGCGAGCTGTTTGCCGACGTTTTCGCTCGTAATTTTCTCAAAAAGTTTTGCGCCGTCGCTGTCAAAATTAAGAATCACTTCCGGAGCGGAGAGACCGGATGTCGCGCCGGAACCGAATCCTAATGTGGCTTTAGAGAGATAACGTCCCGTGAGTCCTGTGGCGACATATGCCTCCTGTGTCGTCGTGCCGGCTGTTACGGTCGTTACTAACTTAAAATCAAGTGTCGGTGTCTGCCCGAGCGCGACGACCGCCGCCTTGATATCGGTAACGCCCGGCAAATCAACAATGAG
>JBBTWA010000042.1:0-1706 GCA_038063025.1 Patescibacteria group bacterium
GCCCCCATGTCGCATTTATAAGCACGATATCCTTAAATCCGCTTTCAGTATCAACGGTGAACATCACACCCGAAGCTCCGGTGTCCGAGCGAACCATTTTTTGGACGCCAACTGAAAGAGCGACCTTCGTATGCGCGAATCCTTTGTCTGCGCGATACGAGATGGCACGGTCGGTGAAGAGGGAAGCCATAGCCCATACGACTGCCCGCACGACATCATTCGCTCCGCGAATGCCGAGATACGTTTCGTGCTCGCCGGCGAACGACGCTCCGGGCAAGTCCTCCGCAGTCGCACTTGAACGGACAGCGACATCGGTATTTTTTCCATACTGCTTCTCCATTTGTTCGTATGCTCTGATGATTTTATTTTCTAAATCCTGCGGGAGAGGCGTCGCATGTATGGCTTCGCGAACCTTCTTGCCTCGTCGTGACAGGTCTCCTAGGTTTCTGGTATCCAGTCCATTAAGCGTCTTCGCGACGAAGCCCTTAAGCCCGGTCTGGTTTAAGAAATAGTAGTAGGCGTCGGCGGTAACGCAGAACCCTTCAGGCACCCTCACCCCCTGCGGGACGACGGTTCTGATTAACTCACCCAGTGAGGCATTCTTACCGCCGACCTGCGCGACATCGTCCATCCCTATGTCGCGCATCCATACGATATGTTTCTGTGTAGCCATATTATTTTTTCAGCGCGATGACGAGGTCGGACACATTAGAACCAGTATAACCTGTTATGAGCGCGTCTCCTGAAGATTTGAAGAAATCATATGAGTTATGCGCGTGCAAATGTTCTTCTATAGAAAGATTCTTTTCGCGCGCATGCGCGTGAGTAATCTCATCTGCAATCGCGCCCGCGTGGTTAGTATTGTCGCGGCCGTCGGATGCGAATGGCAGGATTAACTCACCCTCGTTGAGGTATTCAAGCGCGGAGAGCGACAGTTCCTGATTCCTCCCCCCGACACCAACTCCAGTGTCAATTTTTACGGTGCTTTCGCCGGAATAGAGCAAAGCTGTTTTTGGCTCCGAAGAGTGTAGTTTTTCTGCGATAGCGCGCCCAACCTCGCGCGCCTCGCCTGTGAAGCGGTCATCCGCAATCGTCGCAGTGTATCCTCGTCGCGCCGCCTCGTCGCTCATAGCAGAGAGAGCGTCTTGGTTGGATAGAAAAAGCATATTTGTCACACGTTCAAAATATTTTTGTTCTTTCGGAGTTTCAATAAATTCAACACCTGCGCCTTCAATTCCGTATTTCGTGAGTACAGTCTGTGCGTCTCTTACAGTAGAAGAATCTAGTATCGTAGGGCCAGAAGAAACTGTGTGAATGTCATTTCCAGGCACGTCAGAAAAAATAAGAGAAACAATTTCAGCCGGATACGCCGACACCGCGAGCGCGCTTCCGCGCGCTCGCGAGATATGCTTCCGCACGATATTTAAATCTTGTATCGGCGCGCCCTTTTTTGTCAGCTCTTTGAATAATTCGCTTTCGTCTGCCGGTGTCATAGACGCCTCCGGCAGACAGAGCAGGGTAGAGCCGCCACCGGAGACTACAAAAATCACCAAGTCTTCTTCCTTTTTGTCGGCGAGAAATCTTAATATGCGTTTTGAACCCGCAACATTCGCTTCGCTCGGGAGCGGGTGCGTGCCGATAATTATTTCTATTTTTGAACTGCTGTCCTGGTTTGTGTCTTCAACATCAAGCGCTACTCCAGCAGT
>JBBTWA010000043.1:0-2377 GCA_038063025.1 Patescibacteria group bacterium
TCCATACGAGAGCCGAAGAACGACGATTTTTTGCGCTCATTCACGCCGGATTCGCACACAAACGCAAATACGTACGCAAAAATCTTGTGGAAGTCGGACTTCCACAGGGAGATATTCCGGAAAGAGCTCGCGCAGAAGATATACCATTACCAGCATGGCTTGCATTATGTAGATAACCTACTCTTCCTCACGACGAGACTGCTATAATAGGTATTGATACTATGGGGCAGATTCTACGAAATTGGCGAATTCCGGCCGCAACGGTTTTTTCGGTAGTGCTTATTGCCGGCGCGTATCTGCTCGCGCGCAATATCGGCTCGCCTCCGTTCGCCGAAGCGTCTGCCGAAACGGCTCTTCTTCAGGCAATAGCGGCGCGCGATTCAGACGCTGACGGTCTGCCCGATTGGGAGGAGTCGCTATATGGCACCGATTCGCATATCACCGACACATTCAGTCTCGGAATGACGGATGGAGAGGCGGTGGCGCGAGGACTCGTAGTGCCGAAGGCGATTGCTGATATTCCGACGGCGACTTCTTCTCCAATGTCTCTCAACGAAGACGGACTTCCGTCCGCGCCAAAAGGGGGAACGCTCACCGCCGCTTTTGCAGAAAGTTTCTTCACCATCTTTACGGCAAAAAAGGCGGAGAATGGCGGAGGCGACCTGACGGAGAGCCAGATGAGCGAGGTCGCGAGCGAAGCGCTCGCTTCGCTCGCGTCAGTCGCAGTTCCGGCATCGGATTATAAATCTGCAAAAGACATTAATACAATTGAATCAACACAGGAATCTCTCTTGGAGTTTGCGACAAAGGCGGAAGCGGTTTTCCTGAAGAATACAGGCAACGCGTCTAAGAGCGAGATTCTCTACCTGCAGGACGCAATTGAGAAGAATGACGAATCCGCTTTTTCGCACATTGCTGAAATTGCGAAGATGTATAGAGATACTGCGGTCGGGCTCTCTGTACTTCCTGTGCCACGCGAGCTTGCAGGCGACACGCTATCGCTTATAAACGCGATGATGCGCGTAAGCGGAATTGCGAGCGACTTCGCGAAGGCGAATACTGACCCGCTCGCGACGATGCTCGCGCTCCAGCAGTATCCGAAAGCAGTACTGGCGCTCGGGAACGCGTTTATAAACATAGGCAAAATATATAAGACCGCCGGCGTTTCTCTCCCCGCCGGCGCGCCCGGCGCGTCGTTTGTAAATCTCATTGAGAACATCGCCTCAAAACCATGAAGATACTCGCGATAATTCTAACCATCGTTCTCATCGCACCGTCGGCGCTTCTTGTCGCACCGCAGAATGTTCACGCGCAGTTTGCGGTCGTAGAAGTCGGAGAGAATCTTGTGACGAACATGATTACTACTATCAAGAATACCATCACCGCCATCGCGACTCCAATAAGCGCCGCGGCGAATGTCGCGATGAAAATTAATGAATTATATCTACAACCGCTGGCATTCATTCTATCGGGAAATTTGTTGAAAATGATAACCGCGGGAGTCATACAGTTCGTGATAGGAAAAGCAAACGGCACGGGCATACCGCAGTTCGTGACTGACGTGAATCAATCATTACAGACGGTCAGCGATTCGCGCGCGCTCGCATTCCTCCAGCAAATGGGCAGAAATTCTAATTCGCCGTTCGCGTCCTCTATTTCATCATCTCTGCGGGAGGACTATTACTCCAAAACATCGCTCGCCGGGTTCTGGGCGAGGAATATGAACACGCTCGCGCGCTCGTCGCCGAATGTGAATGCGTATCTCGCCGGCGATTGGTCGCAGGGAGGTGTCGGCGCATGGTTCGCGCTCACGACGCAGATTCAGAATAATCCGTACACGCTCTACCAATCTTCGCAGAGCCAGCTTGCGAGTCTTGTCGGTCCGGGAATCGGCGGAGCGACAGGTGCTCGCGCCGCAGAACTCGCTTGGGGTAACGGCTTCGGTTCGTGGTGCGGCGCCGTCTTAGGGAGCACGACTGCGAGCAATGACGGTACCGAAATGGAGGGAGAGAACGGAGTTGCTCCGGGAGACCCGTGTACTAATGCCGATGGCACGCCAGGAGTCATCAGAACACCCGGCTCCGTTATCGTAGCGACGCTCAATAAGGCGCTCGGGAGCCAGCAAGATTCCATACTGCGAATGGGCAATGTGGGGCCGCAAATCACAAGCATTCTGCGCGACGTAGGGACGATTATGAGTACGGTTAATTTCGCGACGCAGATTCTCGGCGACGCCTCTCTCGGTACAGCCACAGGAGGCCTACTCGGCGCTGACAGTACCTCCGCATCCAATCCGACATCTCGGCTTGCGCAATTCGCTCCGACGACTCCTTCAGGAGCTTTTAATCCGAACGCGAGCTATCTAGGCGCTTCAAAT
>JBBTWA010000044.1:0-1927 GCA_038063025.1 Patescibacteria group bacterium
TTATTTCTGCTGCCAGTCCACGAATTGCCACTGGGTTGAAGTTACGGGAGTAAAAGGAGGCGGGTTCGTGGCGTTCTGGCGGTCAAATGAGTCAATGCGTGTCTGATAACCGGCGTTAATACCGGTCCCGCAGCCGTTGTTCCACGACGTGCCTGTGCGCAAGCTGGAGACGGTAGTGCCTAGGATTGTAAGCGTGCCTCGCGGTTCGTAAACGCCGTCACATACGCTCTTGTTGTCTGCATAACGATAAAAATTGCGCCCGAATGCGCCAGACTGTGCGATGAATATCCCGTTCAGCGTCATATTCTGCGGAGAGTCGGGAGCAATGAGAATATTCTTGGCGCTTATAACGGTCAATCCGTCCGTACCGTCCGCAGACCCGTATACGATGTTTCCGCGCAGAACTATGTCCGGCTTGAAGCTGGGGTCCACGACACCTGCGGCGACGACCGTCACCTTGCTCGGGACGATTCCTTCAATCCACGTGTTGTCCTCCACGAAAATGAGACCGCATGTGGAGGGCACAGGGTAGGTTTCGTACAGAGTTTCGTTGTTAATCAGCGTGTAATCGTCGGTGTAGCCGGAAGAACCGTCTATCGGATAAACGGTCGTCAATTTTGTTATAGATGTGACTCTTTTTACGGTTACCGTACCGTTACTGTTGAAAATAAGATGATACCCTTTCTTATACGCTGCGCCTTGTACATTTCCTGAACTATATTGCGGGAGATATATGCCGCTCGCGGTTGCGGTTGATTTAAGCGTAGAAAAGTTTGCCGCAATGCCGGCGAAGTCCATCTGCGGAGTCGGATATGTCCACAGACCTTGATTTCCGCCCGTGCCTACGACGCCCGGAGCAGAAGGTTGGGCGGGAGAACATCCGAAACTGCTCGTGCAGTTCCATGTTGAAAGCGAGCTTGAGACCGGGGCGTTCGCCGTGCCGTCCATGCGGACTCCCCCGTTAGAGTGGTACGGACCGTTTATTATGCGGTCGGCGCCCGCCCACACGGAGCTACCTACAACGTATGAGTACGCCGCCACAGACGGAGCGGCATACCTCGCCAGAAGCGTTGAAGAAACGTTCGGAGCATCGTCCGGTATTCCCTTACTGGTGACCTCAATTGATTGAATCGTGCCGCATGAGTTGTTGCCGACGATTGAAAGGGTGTAAGTGCCGGTGATACCGCCCTCCGGGTCGGAATAAGGAATAGTATAAGGACCGCTTTGTCCAGTTCCGTTGGTCATATCTCCGGGGAAATGCGAGAGGAACCAACGATAATAATCCAGGCCCGCTTCGGCTATTCCGAACGCTTCGGCGCGAGAACGCGATATGTCCTGCGCCCTGTTTTCAACGAGGACAAAACTGGAAAAAGCGGTGAGCATCGCCAAGAATATTCCGCCGAAGACGATGACGAGGAGCATAATGGAACCCTTATTTTTAATTTTTAATTTAAAATTTTTAGTAATCATATTTAATCCTTTAGATTGCGCAGAGTCGCTCCGCCCGAGAGAGTGAAGGCGACTGGTGCTCGGTTCACGTTTACGTCAACGACGACGGTCGTCCGTACCGAAGATATTTCTGAAATATCTACCGGCGCGGAGAGCTCTGCGCCGTTTTTATCAAAGTATCGAAACACTGGAGTCGCCCCGCCATTTGTAACCGGCGTTGCAATCGTTGTGGTGGCGACAGTCGCACCGGCGTATGACGGCGGATTTCCGGTCGGCGTTGCAATCAGGCGGTAAAGGACCTTATTGATGAGAACATAAGTTACACGCTCAATGATACTGTCGTTATTTGTGTTCGCGTAGAATGTAACCGACGACGTGGCGGCGCTTTTAATCGGATACGCTCCGTCGTTTCCGTAAGACGCTTCGCGAAGGTAAAGCATGGCGTCCTCCACTCCTCTCCTTGCCTGCCCTATTGCCG
>JBBTWA010000045.1:0-1305 GCA_038063025.1 Patescibacteria group bacterium
ATTCGCGCATGTAGCGCGCGTTCTCCGCCAGTTTTTTAAGTTCTGAAATGTTCATATGGGATCTTCTTTAATTATGTCCCGAGCTGCGGCCGCGAGTTCGGCATGGCGAGGCAGGTCCGAGGAGCTGGAAATGCCAAGGTATGCGAGCGCTTCTGTCGTCAGACTGTAACGTATGCGCCGCTTGTCGTTTTCGTCTTCCCTGCCCTCTATGAGTCCGCGCATGAGAAGAGTGCGGAGCGATGCGGAGGAGTTAACTCCGCGCACCCAATCTATTTCTCCGCGCGTCGTTCCCGTCTCGTACGCGATAACGGCGAGCGTTTCCATGCTTGCCTTCCCTAAATCACGGCTTAATTCATTTTCCCGCAGCTTTTTAACGAGAGCAGACGCTTCCGGCACAGTGCGCATTTCTATCTTGCTATCAGCTTCTATAAGCGTAATGCCGCGGCCGTTTAGAGATTCAGAAAGCACCTTTAACGCCACTTTCAGCTCCGATTCTTTAAGACCGAGCAGTGTACGCAGTTGTTTCTTATCAAGCGGTTCGCCCGAGGCGAAGAGCAGAGCTTCAATGGCGGCAGGAGGAGTAAGCATTGTCCAGTATTATAACCTATACATAGCGCGGGACGGAGATTGAATTGGTATGGCTTATACGAATATCGCCGTGAGAAGTATATTGTTCGGCGGCGACGGCGCCTTGCTTAACTAGTTCAAGAAGAGCGAGGAATGAGACTATGACTTCTATTTTTTCTTTATTGCTTTTAGAAAATTCTTTGAAAGAAAGAGTCATGACGCTCTGCACGCGCTTCGCGAGCTGGTCCATCATCTCTTCTATAGTAACGAGCGGCTTCACTCTCGTCTCCGGCAGTTCTTCTACTATTTCGCGCGCCGCGAGTACGCGTGCGAGCGCTTCGGCGAGCGCATCTGCAGAAAGGTCGTTTGACGGCGCGAAAGTGACTTCCGGAATCCGTTCTCCTGTCGAGAACATTTGTGACTTACCGTAGATGCGCGCAAGCTCACGCGACGCTTCACGAACCTTTTCATATGCCTCTAATCGCCGTCTCAAATCATCAACATCGGCAGTTTCTTCGTCGGTAAGAGCAATGTCCGGAATGAGCGATTTGGACTTGATTAAGAGTAAAGTTGCAGCAATCTGAATGAAATTTGCTGTATCTTCGACTGGAAATGCGTCTTGTGCGCGCACGTGTGCTATGAAATCTTCTGTTATGTTCGCGAGCGCGAGGTCATTGACCAATAGTTTGCGAGTCTCTATCAAGTCAAGCAAGAGCTCAAAGGGTCCCTGATATGCCT
>JBBTWA010000046.1:0-3583 GCA_038063025.1 Patescibacteria group bacterium
AGAAGTCCATGGATGAAGGGCTGTCGCTCTCCGAGTTCGCTCGACGGCATGGTAAAACGTCTGAGGCAGTCCGGCGAGCCGTACGTTTCACCTCTCTTCCTGTATCGGTGCAAAAATTGGTTTTACCGAGTGAAGAGTACAAAAAGGGTGTCGCGTTCGGCATTCTATGCGAACTCGCAAGGCTCCAGGAAGCGCGGCAGACCAAAGATAAGCCGTACACCGAACAGGACCTGGTCCACCTTGCGTATGTGCTTGTCGTCCAACAAAAGACTGTAAAAGCGGCGGCAATGTGGGTATCAGCGCAGATCCAGGAACTTCAGGGTCAAGGCAATATGTTCGAACTCTCGATTCAACACGTTGTTGACGGAGCCAGACGCTCAGTTGTGTCCGGACTCGAGTATGATGTGCGGATTGGGTCCGAACACATGCGTGCAATCGCGAGAATGCATAAGGACGGTGGAATCAGGAAGGTTGCGAGCGGTGCTGCGGTTAACGCAGTGACAAACGCAGTTAATCTGACGACTAAGCTGGCACCGGATATTCTCGACGGTATTAAAGGTGCGCGACATGCTCCGATCGCCCGAGAGGCGCTCAAAAAAGTGGGTACATAAATCACGTGCACTCAAACGCAGGCGTGTTATTGTCTGCGTTTTTATTTCACCACGGCAACTGCTTCGTCAAACTTTACCGATAATAGTTTGCTCACGCCGTCGCCGCCCATGGTAACGCCATAGAGGATGTTAGTCCGGCTCATAGTCTCGCGGTTGTGAGTGATGACGATTAATTGCGACTTCTTGGAGAGGTTTTCCATCATATCGCCGTAGCGCCGGCTGTTAGCCTCGTCAAGCGCGGCATCTGTCTCGTCCAAAATTAAGAATGGCGGGGGGTTTACCTGGCTCATCGCGAATATGAGCGCGATGCTCGTGAGCGCTCTTTCGCCTCCTGAAAGTTGCATTAATGACTTCACTTTTTTCTTTGGCAGATTTACTGCGATTTCTATACCCAATCTCTCTTTTTCTTTTGGAACTTCATCTTCTACTTCTTCAGATTCCTCATCTAACTCGTCAGGTTCGTCCGGTTCTTCCAGCGCGAGGCGCGCGCTACCGCCGCCGAACATAAGTGCGAAGTATTCGCCGAATGACGCATTCACTTTGGCGAGACCTTCCGAGAAATGTTTGGCCAGCTCCGTATTCAAGTCATCAATGAGCGCTCTTAATCCAGACGCAGACTTGGCGAGGTCGTTCAGCTCTTTCGCTAAGAATGTCTCGCGCTCTGAAACTTCTTTATGCTCATGCCTGATTTCTTCGCCAGTACCTCCGGCCTCTTCAAGGCGGATTTTCATTCTCTCCAATATACGCCTTCTATCTTCTTGGGCTCGGCGCTCTTCTCTAGGCGGAGAAGAAAGCGGTGCGTATGAAATGGTCTCCGTGCCCGCTAGAGCGAGCGCCTCGCTCTTATCCCGCTCAAGCGTTTCTGCAAGGAGAGTGAGCTCGTATTCGCGCGCTTCGCATCTGGCGATTGCTCCTTCCTCATGCGCTTTTGATTGTGCGAAGTTTATGATGCGCTTTTGGTCCTCTCGGCCGGTTTCTTCCAAAGCTAGCATTGATTCGCGGGCGCGGGCGCGTGCCAATTCGGCATTTTCAAGGTCGGCAGACACTGATGCGTATTTTTCAGCTAACATACCGCGCTCCGTTTCCAATTTAAGCGCTGAAGCGTCTTCGTCTGATAGATATTCGTCGCGTGTTGAATTATGCCGCGTAAAAAAAAGTTTGACCGCCGACCGTACTGCCAGAAGCGCCGCGCGCAGACTCTCCTGCTCTTTACCTGCGGTGACAGCCTGCCGTTCCACTTCGTCGTGAAGCGCCTGAATCTCTTCTCGCGGGACCTTCGCATACGGTTCGCGCTTTACCGCCGCCGCATGCCGTTTCACTTCTGAAAGCGCTCCTTCAACACGACCCATATCTCGCGCGAGCGCCGCGCGTTCTGCAGAAAGTCTGGCTACCTCTTGTTCTGCCTTATGAAGAGTTTCGGTACGCATCACCGTCTCGCGGTCGGTCGATTTTGAATTTGCGACCCTGTCAAGTTCGGTCTGTGCCACTGCAAGGCGCTCTTTCGTCTGTCGTTTATCGTTCGCCGTTTTTTGTTTTTCGTTTGAAATATATGCGTCCTCTACTGCAAAATATAACTGCGCCGAATTAACAAGCTCCTCGCGCAGAGAGTTCGCTCTATCCAGTTTCTTCACCTGATTCTCTAGAAAGCGCAGATGCGGAGCAAGTTCTCTTCGGAGAGAATTCACCTGAGCAATATTCTCTTCTGTTTTAATTAGTTTCCTCTCTGCTTCGTTTTTCTTAAATTCATAAATTTTCAGCCCGAGCGCGTCCTCCAGCATCGCTCTGCGCTCGCGACTGTTCGCGAGCAGTATTCTGTCCGACTCCCCTTGAGAAATGATGTGGTGGCCGGTCTCGCCGATGTTGGCGCCTGCTAGAAGTTCTGAAATATCTCGGAGCCGAACACGCGAGCCGTTTATAGAATATTCGCTCGTGCCATCGCGGAAGACCGCGCGCTCAAGAGAGACTTCGTCAAAGTCTATCTTGAGCGTACGCCGTGAATTATCAAAAACGATGGCGACCGACGCTCTGTTCGCGCGCGAAGCCGTGTGCGAGCCATTAAATATCAAGTCTTCTGCGCGCTTCCCGCGCATACTCTTCATAGACTGCTCGCCTAGCGCGAAGCGGAATGCTTCGGCGACATTGCTCTTACCCGACCCGTTCGGCCCGACGATGGCAGTTGTAGAATTAGAAAAATCCAAGACCGTTTTCTTGGCGAATGATTTAAACCCGACTATTTCAAGCCGCTTCAACATTATGCATATAGTATAGCGCGCCATGTGTCCTTCGGCGCGTGGCGCTGTGAATCAAGACAGGCAAAACTCAATGTCTATGTAATCTCACTATAAATGACGGTCGGTAAAGATAGTGAGATTTGATTATGTAAAAACAAACGCCCCCGCGAGGAGGGCGTTGCGCAGATGGATGTCATTTTGATTTTTTGCGAAACTCAAGAAAAACATCCAGTGCCATGATTGTTGTCAGTGCGACCATGAGCGCGATCATGATTTCGAGCAAGACGCGCGAAAAAGGGTCCCACGCAGTCGGAGCCCAAAAACGCATCCATGTGGCAACTCCTATGGATCCGCCACATATCGAAAGCATCAATACTGCCAGAAACTTTTTGTACATTTCATCCTCACTTATTGATGGAACTCATTTACACTAGCACTACCAACCCATTTTGTCAAGTCCTGCGATGGCGGCGGATTGTTCAGCTTCTTGTTTAGACTGCCCTTCTCCGCGGGCGATTTCTTCATTGCCGATAAAAACTCCAACCGTAAATCTTTTATTATGGTCGGGACCGATTTCAGAAAGCGTCTCATAACTTGGCGTAATTCCCTTCTTCTCCTGCGCTATCTCTTGGAATCTGCTTTTTGCATCTTGATACGAACGGCTCGCGATAACACTCTCAATTTTGTTATACAAATTTTTCGCTATAAACGCTTCGGCACTCGCGTAACCTGAATCCAGAT
>JBBTWA010000047.1:0-1297 GCA_038063025.1 Patescibacteria group bacterium
CATCCGGTAAACAAAAAGTTGTGAACGCGTTTCTTGATATTGTAGCGCCGTCCGTCCAGTGGTTCTTCATGCCGACCGATGAACGTATCATTCCGACTGTGTCAAATATGAATCAAGAAGGAGCGACATCCTCGCCCCGTATTGAGGCAACTCTCGCGAACTCAAGCGTCAATGCTTTAACCGATGTGCGGGCGATTGTCATCGTGCATAATGAAAGAGGAGATGTTATTGCCGCATCGGCAACGATAGTACCCGTCATACCGGCACAGGGTAAGGCGACGGCGACATTTACCTGGAACGAGGCGTTTTCAAGTGCGCCCGCTTCTATAGAAATCGTGCCGATTGTTCCCCTGCCGTGAGCTTACCGGAAAAGCCATTTCAGAATTTTCCCGCCTCTTTTGGAGACTGGACTCTTCTTTTGCCTGCGGTTACTCTCTCGCTTATCGGCATTCTTACGATAAGCACTTTCGGCCAGGGAGAATCGCTCGCTTCGCGACAGCTTCTATTGCTTTTGATTTCTATCTGCGTATATCTCGTTCTTTCCAAATTTGACGTACGTTTTATCCGCAGAACATCGGTCGTGATGGCGTTTTATGCGATTGCATTCGTATTTCTGACAGCCCTGCTTCTTTTTGTACAGCCGGTTCAGGGCGCGCGCGCATGGTTCTCGTTAGGTCCGATTTCTTTTCAGCCCGCTGATTTTGCGAAGCTGGCTCTTATAATGCTCCTGGCGAAGTATCTCTCGCGGCGACACGTAGAGATAGGCGACTTTCGCCACATTATTGTTTCTGGAGGGTATTCTCTCATTCTTATACTGCTTATTATCGTTGAACCGGATATGGGGAACGCGATTATATTCGGCGCGCTCTGGCTCGGGATGATGCTGGTTTCAGGTATTTCAAAGAAGCATCTTATAGCAATCGGGCTCGTAGGCCTCGCCGTAGCTTCTCTTCTCTGGTTTGAAGGATTAAAGCCGTATCAGCGCACGCGGATTATTTCTTTTGTGAATCCGGCCGCAGACATCCGCGGCTCCGGCTACAATGCGTATCAGGCAAAAATTGCAGTCGGGAGCGGAGAGATCTTCGGGAAAGGTGTCGGCTATGGTACGCAATCCAAGCTGCGTTTTCTCCCTCAATATCAAACTGATTTTATTTTTGCCGCCTTTGCAGAGGAGTGGGGTCTTGTCGGCGTAGTTCTTCTCTTTTCGCTGTACGCCCTGCTTTTTGCCAGGCTCGCACAAATCGCGCGTGCCTCCGTGACTAATTTTGACGCGTTTTTCACACTCGGTGTACTCGTT
>JBBTWA010000048.1:0-31441 GCA_038063025.1 Patescibacteria group bacterium
GGCGCCGTAGGCGCCGATATTCTGGACTACGGCTCCGCCGACTGTGCCGGGAATGCCGGCGAGGTTCTCAACGCCGAAAATTCCCTTCTCTCCCGCGGCGTCTACAACGCCGTCCCAGCTGGCTCCCGCGCCCGTTATGAGCAACGTGTCGGCGCCGTCGCTTTCAAAATTCATATCGCGCATCGCCATCTTCAGCACAACACCGTCAACACCGCCGTCCGGCACAAGCAGATTGCTCCCGCCTCCGAGCACGAACACGGAGAGAGAGTTGGCGCGGGCGAATGCGAGCGTCTCTTTTACTTCTTCAACCGACTGCGCCTCTGTGAAGTAGCGCGCGGGCCCGCCGATATGGAATGTCGTGAGAGATGCAAGCGGTACGTTTTCTTTCATTTCCCTTCTTGAATCTGCTTAATGGCCGCAGCGCCTGCGTCTGCAGAGTCCGGATACTTCGCGACTGCCGTGTTGATAGCTTTAATCGCATTCGCCTTGTCTCCGGCCGTATAGTAGGCGGCGGCGAGCGAGAACCATGCGGGGGCATCTGCACTTGGCTTTTCCGTACGCAATTTGAGCATGCTGATTAGGCTCTGCCAATCGCCAGTGCGATAGTATGCGACCGCGAGCACATTACTGTCTACCACAGTGGTGCCGAAAACTTCCATCAAGATTTTATCTGCCTCTTCCTTGTCTCCGGCGGCGATATTGCCGGCGGCGGAATAGATAGCCAGGTCAGTGAACTGCGGGCCGAGAGTGTATGCAGTATTAAAATCTTTCTGCGCCGACTTAACATCCCCAGTGTCCCACTCAACGGTTCCCTTCTCAATATAAAAACTTTCCTTATTTGGCGATAGAAGAATCGCGGCCTCCAATTCTTTAAGCGCATTCGCGCCGTCGCCTACTATGCGGTATGCGTATGAGAGCTGAAGGCGCGCTCGCGCATCAAGCGGATACGATGCGGCCTGCTTTTGCATCTCTGTTATCGCGAGCGTTGCCGCACTCTGTTTCTGTTCATTTGTTACAGACTGGCTCTGCACGACCGCGCTTGCAAAAGAAACCATCTGCTCGCGCACCTCCTGCATAGCGAACGGCGGATGTGCGGAGAAATATTCAAATGCTGCGAAATTTTTTGATAAATCTGCGGACGGCGATATTGCGGTAATAAGTTTGGACGCCGTTTGCATGCCTGAAATATTTACGAACCAGATAATCACGAACACCGAGACGGCGGCGATAGGAAGCGCATAAGTCATGCCGTCTTCTGCAGAGATTTCAGGAGCATTTTCAAATCGTTCAATAGGTTGCGAAACCTGCGAGTCTATGAGCGCGAGTATGGCGAAGAAGTATATATAGGAGTACAGATTATCAAAGACGAAGAAATTGTGAACGGCATAGCCGGCGAGCACGGCTGTGAGAGCGATTCGTTCCGGGCGCGAGAGCTCCGAACTTTTCCACAACAACATAATCGCGGAACCAAAGAGAGAGATATAGAGAAGAAATGCCGGTATGCCACCAGCAGAGAGCCAATCAATAAAAGCGTTGTGCGCGCGGTCAAACCACTGTTCCTGTCCGTAAAGCGACGGCTCGTAAAACTTGTTGAAGACATAATTGAAACCCTCCTGCCCGTAGCCTGTGAGCGGGCGCTCCAAGACGCCCTTAAACGCCATACTCCAGACGGTGAAACGCGTCTGGCCGTCTGCGATAGAAATGGACGCAATCCTCTGCAATACATTATTGTTTTGTACGAAATCAGAATTGCGCGCGAGATAGAAACTGCCAATCAGAATGAGAATAAGCACCAGCGCGCCCGCGGCCCACCCACGAGCGCGCTTCCCCGCCGTTATCGCAGTCAGAAATGCGGCCAAAGTTAAACCAAGAACCAAACCTATGATTGTCCCGCGCGTTTCAGTAAAAAATATGAGTGTAGCTTCAACGACTGCAAGAATAATAAGGGACCACTTCAACCAGACGTATTTCTCGGTGAGCGCGAGCCAGAGCGCAACAAACGTGCTGAATAGAAGATATACAGCGAGGTATGCGGAATTACCGAGCGTCGTATCAATACGCGTAGAGCCCTGATGTATCGCGAGCGCACCAGAGAGCTGGAAAAGTGCATATCCAGAAATAATAACCGCAACGCCGAGCGAGGTAAGAAACCACGCCCTCCATTTTTTTTCTACGCGCAATATCGCGCTAGCCGCAAAGAACAGTCCGAGGAGGTGGACGAGAAGCACCCAGCCCTCCATCCGCTCAAAGTTGCTCCAGAACGCTTTCGTCGCGTTAAATGCGAACGCATCGGCGACGAACATCCAGACAACGAAGCCAACTACAGATGCCCCTATCCAAGAAAATCTGGGCCTGTACTCTTTATCCAGAAACGCGAGCACCACCCACGCGCCAACCGCTATTTCTATCAGGATACGCAGATAAAACGCCTTGCCGGTAATAAACGGGAAGAAAAACGAGTTGGCTACAATGAGCGGTGTGAGCGGGAGCAGAAAAAGCGCCACAAGAGCCACCCACCTCGCCGCCTGTTTAGCTGCGCCTCCAGACTGCATGATGAGAACAACTATATCATGTTTTCTTCGGTTCTAGATGCTACGATAGCGTCACACCTTTTATCTATACCTATATAATATATGAGTGCCCCAAAACATAAAAAAGCCCTGATTACCGGTATTACCGGCCAAGATGGTTCGTATTTAGCAGAATTGCTTCTTGAAAAGGGATATGAGGTGCACGGACTCATACGCCGTGCGAGCAATTTCAACACTCAGCGTATAGACCATATATATGAGGACCCGCATAAACACGACGGGAGACTTTTCCTCCACTACGGCGACCTTTCTGACGGGAGCAACCTCAACCGCATCTTGAGCAAGGTGCAACCGGACGAAATATACCACCTCGGCGCGCAGAGCCATGTACGCGTCAGTTTCGATATTCCGGAATATACTGCGGATGTTACCGGACTCGGCACCGTCCGCATTCTCGACGCGATGCGCGAAGTCGGGCTGAACAAGACGCGGTTCTACCAAGCATCGTCGAGCGAAATGTTCGGAAAGGCTCTTGAGATCCCGCTTAAGGAAACGACGCCCTTCCATCCTCGTTCGCCTTATGGTGTGGCGAAGGTATATGCCTATTGGATAACGAAAAATTATCGTGAGAGCTACGGAATGTTCGCCAGTAACGGTATCCTCTTCAACCACGAGAGCGAGCGGCGCGGCGAGACCTTCGTCACGCGCAAGATTACGCAAGGACTCGCTCGCATCAAGCTCGGCAAAGAGAAGACGCTCTATCTCGGCAATCTTGAAGCGAAGCGTGATTGGGGGTATGCAAAAGATTATGCGGAAGGCATGTGGCGCATACTCCAGCACACAGAACCGGATGACTTCATCCTCGCGACCAATGAGTCGCACAGTGTCCGCGAGTTCGCTGAAGAAGCCGGCAAGGCGCTCGGTATGGATATCGTCTGGAAAGGAAAAGGTCTGAAAGAAAGGGGAATTGATAAAAAGACGGGGAAAACGATAATCAAAATAGATCCGAGATACTTTAGGCCGGCAGAAGTGGACATTCTTCGGGGCGACTATGCGAAAGCTAAAAAGAAACTTGGCTGGGAACCGACTACGAAGTTCGCCGATCTCGTGAAGCTCATGGTCGAAGCGGATTATGCCTATGAACAAGGGCGCTAAGATTTTCGTCGCGGGACATCTGGGACTCGTCGGCTCGGCGCTGGTCCGTGCGCTTGAAAAAGCGGGCTATCGCAACTTGCTTCTGCGCCCGCGCGCCGAACTCAACCTGCTTGATCAGTATGCGACACGGTCTTTTTTCAAAAAAGAAAGGCCCGAGTATGTATTTCTCGCGGCCGCCAAAGTCGGCGGAATTGTGGCAAACCAAAACATGCCAGCATCTTTCATTCATGAAAACCTATCTGTGCAAAATAATGTAATCCATGAAGCGTATCGTTCTCAAGTAAAAAAACTTCTGTTTCTTGGAAGTTCTTGTATATACCCAAAGCTCGCCCCGCAACCAATTAAAGAAGATTATTTAATGACTGGGCCACTTGAACCAACAAATTGTAATTACGCCATTGCTAAAATTGCAGGAATTTTTATGTGCCAAGCATACAACAAGCAATTTGACACAAACTTTATTTCGGTCATGCCGACGAACTTGTACGGACCGAACGATAACTATGATCTTGAAACCTCACACGTCCTACCCGCTCTTATCCGGAAATTCCACGAAGCGAAACGGGATGGTGCCCCATCCGTAACGCTCTGGGGTACCGGTTCCGCAAAGCGCGAGTTCCTCCACGTCGATGACCTTGCGGACGCTTGCGTGTTCCTGATGAAGAAATATCATGGCTCGGATATTATTAATATCGGTACTGGTATTGATATAACGATAAAAGAACTAGCAGAAAAAATAAAAAAGATTGTCTGTTATTCCGGAAAAATCGTATGGGATAAAACGAAGCCCGACGGCACGCCGCGGAAACTGTTGAACGTTAAGAAGCTACATAAGCTCGGCTGGAAACACTCGACAAATCTCGATGCGGGACTCAAGGAGACATATGGGTGGTACAAAGAAATCTATGAGTAGCGTTACTATTATTCGTCCAAAAAAGACATTTAGCCTCCGCGACTTGCAGGAAGTGTGGCAATACAAAGAACTCCTATACTTCTTCACATGGCGTGATTTCAAGGTGCGATATAAGCAGACCGCTATCGGCGTTCTGTGGGCCATCTTCCAGCCATTTATTACAATGGTGGTCTTTACTATTTTTTTTGGCAACCTGTTAAAAGTTCCATCAGATGGTGTTCCGTACCCAATCTTTGTTTACACCGGACTTTTATTTTGGCAGTTTTTTTCTTCTGCACTTTCCGATACTAGCAATGTTCTAATTGCGAACCAGTCCATAATTACAAAAGTTTACTTCCCGCGCCTTATACTCCCATTATCTGCTGTAGCGACTAAACTCGTTGATTTCCTAATCGCTTCAGTAATCCTTGTCGGAATGATGATTTACTATGGCTACACGCCTCATTGGAGCGGCCTATTGATCATGCCGCTTCTGCTTATTATCACTTTTATGGCAGCCGTGGGCGGCGGCCTTTTCCTAGCGGCCGTAAATGTCAAATATCGCGATGTACGCTATGCACTTCCATTCTTCATACAGATACTCTTGTTCGTGACACCTGTTATCTACCCGGCAAGTATCGCCGGCAAGTATTCCTGGATACTCGCCATGAACCCGATGACTGGAGTTATCCAAACGGCACGCGCCGCTCTTCTTGGTACAACCGCTGTTAACTGGGCGCTTATAGCAGTATCATTCGTCGCAACTGCTGTGCTACTTATAGTCGGCATCTTATTTTTCAAAAAGGTTGAGCGTTATTTTGCCGATGTCATCTAACTCCCATGAAACCGATTATAGAAATTAAGAGTATTGGAAAAAAGTACAGCATCACGCATCAGCGCGGCGGTTATGTAGCACTTCGTGATATATTAACGAGTGTTGCAAAAAGCCCATTCAAGTTTTTGAAATCAAAAGCGAAACAGGCGATTGGCATAAATACTAAAGAAGAATTTTGGGCGCTAAAAAATATCTCATTTGATGTGATGCCGGGAGAGATTATCGGCATCATAGGCCCGAACGGTGCAGGGAAATCGACCCTCCTAAAAATCCTCACCGGCATCACGCCGCCGACCGAAGGCGAGATAATTATGCGTGGCCGAGTTGCCTCATTGCTTGAAGTAGGCACTGGCTTCCATCCTGAACTTACAGGACGCGAAAACATCTTCCTCAATGGCGCGATCTTGGGCATGACGAAGAAAGAGATCGCGTATAAGTTTAATGAAATCGTTGAGTTTTCTGGTGTGGAGAAATTCCTCGACACCCCGGTGAAATATTATTCAAGCGGCATGTATGTCCGTCTCGCCTTCTCAGTCGCGGCGCATATGGAGCCGGACATCCTCCTTGTCGATGAAGTACTCGCAGTCGGCGATGCTGAATTCCAGAATAAGTGTCTGGGGAAAATGGAAGAAGTCGCCGGAAAATCAGGGAGGACGATTCTCTTTGTTAGTCATAATATGGCGGCAATTCAGACGCTGTGTAAAAAGACCGTCTGGCTCGAAAAAGGCAAAGTAAAAGAGGTCGGGAAAACGGAGGACATTATCAATCATTATTTGGACGAAGCAAAATCTCGTACGACAGAAACCTCTTGGAGGGGAGAAAATGCTCCCGGGGATGCAGTCGCAATTCTTCATTCTGCACGAATTGTTGATGAGCATCATGAGAGCATTCCTTTCGTCACTGCAAATAAAAAAGTAGGGATAGAATTTACCTACGAAATACTAGAGCCTGGACATACACCCGTCCCAAATATCCATATCTTCACCATGCGAGGCGAATACGCATTCATTAGTCATGAGGAGTTTGATGAGAAATTGGGAGAAATGGGGAAACACAAAGCAACGATGTGGATACCAGGAGACCTACTCAACGAAGGCACCTACATTGCAGGAATAGCTCTCTCTACCATGAGGCCTCTTAAGATTCATTTTTACCAACAAGATGCCCTTACATTCAATGTTGTAGAAGACATTATGAGTTCTCGGAAGTTAGATTTCAATCAGAAAATCCCCGGGGTCGTACGTCCTCGTTTAAAGTGGGAAAATAAGAAAATATAAGACACTATGACCAAAATCCTTGCGATTATCAGAAGTCTGCGTAATTCCTACAATGCAATGCGCAGAGGCAAAAGAGTTGGTGGTTTCGACATCCTCAGCATCTACAACGGACACTTCAATATAAAATACCGAGGAGTTCCAGCCCTAAAATGCCCATTTGATTACGTCCTGTATCAAATGCTCATAAGTGAAATTCAGCCGGATTTGGTAATAGAGATAGGGACAAGCAATGGCGGCACCACGCTATATCTGGCAGATCTTATGAATGCGATTGGGCATGGCGCAATACATACGATTGATAAAGATAATGGAATTTCTCCTACAACGCTTCAGCATCCGCGAGTAACTTCGTTTAGAGAGGGGTGGGAGGGATATGATCTCGAGAATGCAAAAGGATTTTCAAAAATAATGATCATAGATGATGCTTCACATCAGTACGAAGATGTCCTGCAAACCATAGAGAAATTCGCACCTCTTGTTTCTCTCGGGTCCTATTTCATAGTCGAGGATGGTATCGTCACGCGGATTGAAAGAGACATGGCTCTTGCGGGCGGACCGTTAAAAGCTGTGCACGAATTTCTACGAAAAAATCAAGATTTCAAGATCGATAGAAAATATTGCGATTTCTTCGGCAAAAACGCTACTTTCAATCCAGACGGATATCTGCAACGGGTAAAATAATATGCCAAAAGTTTTCATAGGTATGCCTGTATACAATGGCGAACGTTTCCTCAAAGAAGCGATTGATTCCCTGCGCGCACAGACATTCACTGACTGGAAACTCCTTATTTCGGACGATGCCTCGACGGATACGACATCCGTGATTTGTGAAGAATATGTGAAGAAAGATCAACGCATAGCCTACGTCCGGCAGGAGAAAAATATCGGAATGTTCCCCAACTTTAAATTCCTTCTCGACAAAGCCGATGGCGAGTATTTCATGTGGACCGCGCAGGATGATATTCGCGAGAAAGATTATCTAAAAATCTGTATGGAGCATCTCGAACGAAACAAAAACGTCGGATTCGCAACTACCCGCACCGCAGGAATAGACTCATTTGGTAAGACGCTGATTAAGGAGACAGAACTGACTCGTCTCTCAGGAAAACCTGGGATGCTAAGTGTCGCTCGCTATGTTCTTCAGCCAGAAATTCTCGGTAAATGTAACCTCATGTATGGACTCTTCAGAACGATCGCCGCTAGAGAAACATGGCGAGCGTATCCACAAAGAAATGTTTGGGGGCAAGATTATATGTTTTCTCTCGCTCTTGTAAGTCGATTCGAGATTTATGTCGACCCGCGGTACTTTTTTAAGAAAAGACATGGTGGATATTCAAGTCCTGGTGCACTTACAAACGATGCAAAAGAAAATCCCAAGAAACTTGAATACAAGAACCCAAAAAATCACATATTCCCTTTTGGGAGATTCAACAAATATTTTACAGGGCACCTTGAAGCACTTTCTGGCACTCCTTATCGCCCGCTTGCGGCAGTGTTGCTTCTTGTTCGTTTACCCCGATCATTCTTCCTGCATTTGAAAGAGAGGAATTACAAGAAATTTATAATTAGGTAGACTTAAAACTATGATTCCTTTGATGAAAAATGCGTTTTTGCACGAGGACGAGACAAAAAAAGCTTTGTCTGAATTCATCATGCAGGCAAAACGCCTCAGTATGGATGTGAAGTGTAGAGAATTTGAAGAGGCGTTTGCAAAAAAACAAGGCAGCAAACATGCGGTACTTTTCAATTCGGGCGGAAGCGCGAACCTTGCGATGCTCCAGAGCGCAAAAAATCTTGGTCTTCTCAAGGAGGGCGATTTGGTGGGGTTCTCTGCTCTCACTTGGTCGACAAATGTAATGCCGATTATCCAGCTCGGGATGAAGCCTGTTGCAATCGATTGTAATCCTTTGACTCTCAATTCAATGTCGACGAATCTTCTTGAAACTCTCTCGACGCATGCTCTTCGTGCTTTTTTTGTGACGAATGTACTTGGGTTCGCAGGCGATCTTCCAGAAATAAAAAAGATATGTGACGAACGGAATATTCTCCTTCTTGAGGATAACTGCGAATCGCTTGGCACTGAACTGCCTGAAGGACGGACGGGTAATTTCGGATTTGGATCGAGTTTTTCATTTTTCGTCGCTCATCACATGTCGACTATAGAAGGCGGCATGGCCTGCACCAATGATGCTGAGTTTGCCGAGATGCTTCGTATCGTTCGAGCAAATGGCTGGGATAGGAATCTCGAACCAGAACAGCAGAAAAAGTTGCGAAAGAAATATGGTATCGAATCCGAATTCCAATCGAAATACACTTTCTATGATCTCGGATTTAATTTACGACCAACTGAGATAACCGGTTTTCTCGGCCTGCATCAACTCCAATTCTTAGAAGAAAATTTAAAGATTAGGGAGAATAATCATCGTTATCTTGAAAAAGCGCTTCAAAAAAATCCTGACTTTGTCGCGATCAATCGAAGTCACATACAAAAATTCTCCCCGTTTGCTTTTGCAATCGTCTGCAAAACACCTGCACTGAAGGAAAAATATCTTGCACGTTTCATCAATGCCGGTATCGAGGTGCGTCCGATGATTGCTGGTAATATGCAGAAACAGCCGTTCTATAAAAAATATGTAGAAGACACCGCAGACCTACCTGGGGCAGACTTCCTGCATCACAACGCTTTCTACTGCGGGAACTACCCTGAATTGACCCCCGAAGACCTCGAGACCATACGCATCTGCCTCAGAAATTAAAATGATCATCACAAAACTCATCGGAGGACTTGGAAATCAGATGTTCCAGTACGCAGTCGCACGGCATTTAGCACTCAAAAATAATGTCGAATTGAAATTGGACAAAACTGGATTCGAAACATACAAACTGCACGCATACGGTCTTCATCATTTGAACATCGAGGAGGTATTCGCGACACAAAAAGAAGTAGCTGCATTCCGTATATACAAGAAGAGGGAGGGAAAGATGTGGTTCTTATACAATCGACTGATCGCAGATCCGACGCGCTATGTTTCTGAACGATCTTTCAATTTCGATCCTTCTATTTTAAAACTATCCGCCCCAGTCTATCTTGATGGCTTTTGGCAGAGTGAGCGGTATTTCAAGGGAATAGAATCTATCATTCGCGACGAATTTACTATCAAGGAACTGCTCGTCGGGAAGAATAGAAAAATGACAGACGCAATCTCGAACTCTACCGCTGTAAGCATGCATATTCGTCGTGCTGACTACGTCACCAATCCTACCGTGAATGCATGGCATGGTACCTGCGATTCTGAGTATTATGCACGAGCAGTTTCAACAATTGTGCAGACCATCGCTGACCCGCATTTTTTCATTTTTTCAGACGATATGGAGTGGGCAAGGCAAAACATCATTCTCGATCATCCCGTAACCTATGTTGATCATAATGACGCCCGCACCAACTATGAAGACCTGCGTCTCATGAGCCGATGCAAGCACAACATCATCGCCAATAGCTCTTTCTCCTGGTGGGGTGGTTGGCTGAACAATAATCCTGGCAAAATAGTGATAAGCCCAAAAAACTGGTTCAAAACGCCAAAAATGGATGTGCGCGACTTAGTACCTGATACTTGGGTTAAACTATAATATATGTGCGGAATCCTCGCTGTCACTGGAACCAACAAAGATACGAAACGCGCTGATGCGATGTTGCAGACGCTTGCTCGACGTGGGCCAGACGATCAGGGTATTCTTTCGTTCCGTTCCTGCGTACTTGGGCAAACTCGTCTCTCGATTATCGATATTGCGGGCGGACATCAACCGATGCGTGACAGCAAGCATAACATAGCCATCACTTTTAACGGTGAGATATACAACTATAAAGAATTAAAAAAAGAATTGGAGAATAAAGGATACATTTTCTCTACCAATTCAGATACTGAAGTAATCCTAAAGGCCTATCAGGAATATGGTGTTGACTGTCCGAAGCACTTGGATGGCATGTTCGCTTTCGCTCTCTGGGACGACGAGAGGCAATCGCTCTTTATGGCGCGCGACCGTTTTGGAAAGAAACCGCTATATTATGCTTATGACCCCGAGGGAAATCTGCTGGTCGCTTCCGAAATAAAAGCCCTCTTCGCCTCGGGACGGATAACGGGAGAGCTCGACCATGGAGCGCTGGATAACTACCTGGCGCTTATGTATGTCCCGCCGACGAGGACCATTTATAAGAATGTCTTTACCCTGCTTCCGGCGGAGTGTGCGGTATACAAGGGCGACACGCTTACAAAAAGCAAATACTGGCAGCTGGAATGTAAACCGCTCCGGATATCGTATACAGATGCGAAAGAAGAGATTCGTCGGCTCTTTACAGATGCGGTCAAGAAACGTCTAGTAGCTGATGTCGAGATCGGCAGCTTCCTCTCCGGCGGGGTTGATTCGACGCTTGTTACTGCTTACGCTCAGAAATTGACTAATCGGCCACTCAAGACCTTCTCTCTCGGCTATGGCGACTACCGCAACGAGCTCCCCTTTGCTGAAGAAGCTGTCAAGAAAATCGGAACCGACCACTACACACTCCAAGCAAATGAAGATCTCTTAGGGGCGTTCAAAGCAAGTATCGCATATTTTGATGAGCCTCACGCCGATTCGTCTGACTTCCCCCAATCACTGCTTTCACAATTTGCCGCTACTAAGGTGAAAGTTGCTCTCTCGGGCGACGGCGCTGACGAGCTTTTTATGGGGTATGGCTGGTATCAGAAGCATTGGAACCTTTCGTATCGTAAGCATACATTTGAAAAACTTTTTTTGAATCCTTTCGAGGGATACATAAAAAACATTTCCATATTCAGCGAGAGCGAAAGAAAGACATTGTGGGGTAACAGTAAAAACTACATGGAGACATTCGTACCTTCGAGCATTGCCAACAGTAAACTCGACCCTATCGAGAAGATAAATCTCTTCGACCTCACCACCTATCTCCCCGGTCAACTGCTCAGCAAAGTCGACATGATGGGCATGATGCACGGCCTCGAAGTGCGCTCCCCCTTCCTCGACTACAAACTCGCAGAGTTCGTCTACAATCTGCCTATGGGATTCAAGATGAACAAAGGCGAGAACAAAATAATTCTGAAAGATATTTTGTCAGAAATCATGCCTCAAGAATTCGTCTATCGCCGCAAACAGGGCTTCGGCGCACCGGTAAAAGAATGGCTCAAGACGCCTCAATTAGAAAATATCATCAAGGAGAAGCTCGGGTCTGGCGCACACATATATGGTTATCTCGAAGAAACTGTCGTGCGAGAAATCGTCAGCTCGTTCTATGGCAAGAAAGACGAGGAGGTATTTTATAAAATATGGGCGATCCTCTGCCTTGAGCTGTGGATGGAATCCCATAACGTATGAACAACGTCTTGCAAAAATATGCGTCGGCATATCGGAACAAGATTACCAACAAACTCTTCGGTGTAGTTTCTCTGCACACGAAGGAGAAGAAAAAAGGCGCGATGCTCCTCTCCTTCATCACCGGGCCATTCACGCTTGCACCGGGAGAATTTTATACCGATCCTCATTCGAATTATTGGGTCGCGATTGAAATTGCGCGTCTTTTCACCGGGAGAGGATACGATGTCGATGTCATCAACTGGAATGACACCCATTTCATTCCAAAAAAGAAATATAACGCCTGCATTGATATGCAGTACAATCTCAAGAGGCTTTCGCCCTACCTTTGGCCGGATTGCATCAAGATCATGCATATTGTCGCCTCGTATCCCACATTCCAAAATGAAGCGGAACAGAAACGGCTCGATGCACTGAAAGAGCGCAGAGGAAGGACGGTCTCTCCGCACAGAACCGATCCGGCCACGAGCGATCCTTCAGTTGCGGATTTTATCGAAGGCTACGGAAACAAAACTGTTCGCGGCACCTATCCGAATGTTGGGAAAGATATTATTCCTATACCCATACCGACGATGAATATCTACGATTTCCCCGAAAAAAAAGATTTCGCGGCGGCTCGGGAACATTTCCTCTGGTTCGGTGGTGGAGGAGCTATTCTAAAAGGGCTCGACTTGGTAGTTGAAGTATTTGCTGAACTCCCCCACTTACAACTCTCGATCATCGGGCCCTCTGCTTATGAAAAAGAGTTTGAAGAAATATATGCCAAAGAGCTACAGCTACCGAACATTACTCGCTACGGCCGCCCCCATATAAACGAGAGAGGTGAGCACATGGTCGGCAACAGAGATATCCGAGAGGTCTATGATCAATGCGGCTCGATTATCTTTCTCTCGGCTTCAGAGGGCGGTGGCGGAGCGACCGTCCAATCCATGCAGGCAGGGCTATTCCCCATCGTCACGCCGAATACCGGTATTGACGAGAGCGCCCCGAGCATAGTCGTAAAGGATCTGTCGATTGAGAATATCAAGAAAGTCGTCGAGGATTTTTCGAATCTGCCCCCAGAACAAGTGGGTAAGCTCGCCAGGGGTTCATGGGCGTTTGCTCGAGAGCATCACACCAAAGAAGCGTTCACTAAAGCGTATGAGGACTTTTTAGATAACGTCGTAAAACTGCCATGACCGAAAAACCGCTCATCTCAGTAATAATACCCGCACACAACAATGAGCAAACGATAGCTACAGCCATCGAATCGATGGTCAAACAGACATACACGAATCTGGAAATAATCGTCATTGATGACAACAGCACCGATGATACAAAAAAGGTAGTACGGAAACTAATCGAGAGATACGAGAATCTATTCTTCTATCCTCTGCCTTTCGACGATCCGAATCGATTCAACAAACGTGGACGCAATATAAATGCCGGCTACGCCGCACGCAACTATGGGTTTGAAAAGGTGCATGGAGAATGGATCACCTTTCAGGATGCCGATGATGCGTCTTTGCTGAACCGCATTGAAGTTCAATATGGACTTGTTACGAGGTACGACGCCATCCATGTGTGCGTAGACTGGCAGAAATTTAATCCTGCCCTGCTCGGAAAGACGCTTGACGCTGATCGAATCCTCAGAGAACATCCAGATGCGATTATCTGGCCGCAAGACATAACGGCATTAGCAAAAAAGACAAAAGGAGTGCTCATTCCGTTTCTCGGTCCGATCAATGCACTGATTCCGTTTGAATGGAAGCGCTTCATGGTAATCAACAAGTTCTTTTTTCGTGCGCTTGACCCCTACCCCGGCACCGGCAACAGCCCGCTCTTCAAGCGCGAGGTCATCGAGAAAGTGCGATTCAGGAAATTGTCTGACCGCGTCTGGCCCTCCTTTATGGGGCGCGGGGCCGATCGCGACTTCAACTTCCAAGTTGCCGAGACATACAAGAACAGCATTGTGGTACTGTTGCCACTCTATATGTGGCGAGTCAACATACAGAACCAGTTTTGGGTGGACATCTTCCGCTATCTCGTCTAGTCTTAAAAAATGAAATTCAGCATTGTCACCCCGGTCTACAATGGCGAAAAGTATATCGCCGAAACGATTGAGAGCATCCTCTCTCAAGAGGGAAATTTCGAGGTTGAATACGTCGTTGCCGACGGAGGCTCGGTCGATGGAACCCTCTGCGTCGTCAAAGCCTATGCTGAGAAACTGCGGTCCGGCTCTTTCCCTATCAAGTGCGATAATGTGCAGCTGGACTGGTTTTCTGGAAAGGACAACGGCTTGTACGATGCAGTAGAAAAAGGATTCGCCAAAACAGGCGGGAACATTTGCGCGTGGCTGAATTCGGACGACGTATATATGCCCGGCGCTTTCGCGTCCGTCGCCGCCATCTTTACAACCTATCCCGATATAAACTGGGTAAAAGGTATCAATAAATCGTGTGACGAGCACGGCACCACTCTTTCGGAAGGAGCATGCCGCCTATATCGGCGTGAATGGCTCCTCAAAGGCGTGTATGGGCGGAGCGCATACTTCGTGGACCAAGAGAGCGTATTTTGGAGACGTTCATTATTGGAGAAAGCACGCCCATCCATCTCATCATTTCGTCTTGCCGGTGATTATGCGCTCTGGGCCTCATTAGCCCGATTTGCGCCGCTATGGTCTTTCAACAAGCACGTGAGCATATTTCGCAGAAGGCCCGGGCAGCTCAGCACCTCCATGAAAGTCTACCGTGAGGAGCAGAGAAGTATCGTTCCGAAAGATTTCTTCCTTGAAAAAAAAGTTGCTCTGTTCTTCTCTTCCGTACGTTTTCTCAGGATGGAACCGAAAAGCATCCTAGCTCGGACTCTCTTTGCGGTTCTTTTCCCTTTTGAGCGGAAAGAATGGTACATTGACTTCGACACGAGTGGGTTACCGGTGAAAAAGCTGGCTGTCTCATATGTCGCGTGACGGCATCGCCTTATGAATGTATCCAAATTCCTGCTGCAAAAGATCCTTCTTAACTGGGAACGCCCGATATATTCTCCGGCGCTTTTTAAGTTCTGCACGAAGTATCTCGACCTGTGGTATGGTGATAATAATTTCAATCGGAATACCAATGGCGAGTATCGCCTCCTCCGGTCCCTCATACCTAAGACAAACGTAGTGTTCGATGTAGGCGCCAATGTCGGAGATTATTCCGGCGAGGTCCTCAAAATAAAACGTTCCGTCTCTATCCATGCGTTCGAACCGGATATCCACGCTTTTGCAGAACTGCAAAAACTTTGCGTCATAGCGAACAATATCGCTCTCGGCGATAAAATTGAAAGGAGGTTGCTCTACCGCGGGGATGAAAAAACGACTCATAACTCGTTCTACAATGTTCACACAAAATCGATAGCGCCGCTGGAGGTATCGACCGCGACGCTTGATGCGTACTGCCGAGGACACGATGTCTCCCATATTGATTTCCTAAAGATTGATGTGGAAGGGTTTGAGTTTTTGGTCTTGAGGGGAGCGGAGCATATGCTCAGTCGCGGTGCAATCGATTATATTCAGTTCGAATTCTCGGGCGCAACGATCGAATCAAGAACATTCCTAAAAGACTTTCTGGAGCTGTTCAAGAAATACGGCTATGACCTCTACCGCGTCCGAGCGACATCTGTTGAACCGGTTGTGTATCGCCCGGACACTGAGCGCTTCACCCTCACCAATTACCTGGCGATGAAGAAGGGACTTTCTGTTCCCTAGCCTCGTTTATGAAAAAAGCCGTTATTGTACAGGCAACCGGGGGAGAGCTCACAAACCAGCTCTGGAATTATGCGAGCGTATACGCCTACTGCCTCGAGCGAGGCTACTCCCTCGAGAATCCCTCTTTTTTTGAATATGGGAACTACTTCACCATTCCCGCGCCAAATCTTTTTTTCAAACTGTTCTTATTCCTCCCATTCACCGATTACACGAAGCGCAAGCAGTCGTTCAAACGGCGGCTGTGGCGCAGGCTCTATGCATCATATGCGCGTATTCTCATTCTCCGACACAAAGATTCAGTTCTCGTTTCCGACAACAAAAAGAATCAACCATTTTATCTTTTCCCGACAGAAGAGCGCACAGAGCTATTGAGACTTGAGAAAGTTGCAGGGACGATCCTATTCGACGGATGGCTTTTTCGCAATCCCGTCGGTCTCCAAAAATACCGGCGAGAAATACTGCAGTACTTCCAACCGCGGCGGGATATAGAAAATGCGGTGAAAGCGCGCATACGAAAACTGAGGGGCGAGTTCAAACATCTAGCGGGTGTCCACATTCGCCAAGGCGACTATCTAACATGGCGGGACGGGGTGTATTTTATCGCCCAGACGCGCGTGCGAGAGATCCTTGACGAATACCTGCAAACGACCGGCCGTATCGTCTCCGAAACCTGTTTTATCATCACCTCCGACGGGCCGGTTGACGCTTCCCTATTCGCCGGACTGAATATACGGGTGAGCAAGGAGAATGCTGTCCACGATTTGTTTCTCCTTTCTACGACCGATACCGTTATCGGTGCCAACAGCACCTTCGGCGCGTTCGCTTCCTATTTAGGGAACATCCCTCTTATCGTTATGCAAAAAGGACATTTGGATTGGGAATACTACTTAGACAAAAAAACGTATTTCGAAAACAAATATTCGACCTTCGTTTATTACTAGCGAAGATTATTTTGGCGTGATGATTGTGTTTTGCTTCGCCCATTCAATATAGCGGTTGATGCCCTCCCAGATAGAGACCTTTGGCGAATGCCCGAGACTTTTTGCAAATGATGTATCAGCTGGGAAACGTGTGGCTTCTCCTGGACGAGCCGGACCGTGCGTGACCTTCACATTAAACTTGTTAGCTATGTAATTCGCAATATCCTTAACAGAAGTATTCTGACCACTCGCAAAATTAATCACCTTCCCACGCAATTTATCATTATTATCCAATACCATACCGTAGGCTCGGACTATATCGCTAATATAGGAATAATCTCTATTTGCGTTGCCATCGCCAAAAATGACCAAGTCTTCGCCACGCATCGCTTTAGCGACCATTATTGAAATAAGTGCGCCAAATTGTCCACTCTTTTGTCTTTCTCCAAAAACATTAAAACACCTGACGATAGTGACATTCAAATCATACGACTTGTAATAAGAATAACTCAATCTATCGGCTCCGGCCTTGGATGCGGCGTAGGGACTATTCGGCTTTAATTCAGCTGTTTCGTTTAAGATCCCTCTTTCGCTTAGGTCGTGCCCATCCCCATAAACTTCGCACGTAGAAGCCAATATCATCCGGTTCCGGTGTTTTTTGACCGCTTCTAATACGTTATACGTTCCAAAAATATTCGCCTCGATAAAAATCAAAGGGTCTTCAAGGGACTCGTCAACGTTAATGTGGCCAGCTAGATGAAAGACCACGTCGTGTCCACGTACGCTCTTATCGACAATCTCTCTGTCGGTCACGCTTCCCCATATAAGATTTAGCTTATCTAAAATATTTTCAAGATTAGCTTTGGAATTTTCTGAATAGGTGTTCAATACAGAGACGCTATGACCGCTTTGTAAGAGAAATTCAGCCAAATGACTCCCTTGGAATCCACCGCCTCCAGTAATCAAAATTTTCATAAAAAGTTAAAATACGCCGATAATTTCGTAAGAATACCATATAGGGAATAAAAATGAATGCGTGCACAAAAAACCGCCAGCCGTGTTTATGGGCTGGCGTTAGCGGGTGGTTGTTTTTATTGCTGCGCTATGGCTGTGAATAACATAGCGGAGTTTGGCAACAGAACGCATTTATTCCTGAACCATCGTTCTGTGCCACTGGTATTACCTACAACATTGGAGCCGTCAGCGATAAGGTCAGTCGCTGTGATGACTCTGAACTTCTTGCAAATCGCGGTTTGCGCAGTATGGCGGACACAACAGCTCGCACTGATTCCCATAAACAGCAATGAATCTGCCCTTAGAGAATCCAGAATCCTCTCGAGTTCTGTACGATAGAAACCGTCATATTCGTCTCTCGTTATTACCGTGACTCTTGGAACCCTATCGATATACTCTGAACGAAGTTCTTCGATCGTGGTTCCTTGTCCGAGATATTCAAGAACAATGAGAGGAACATCTTTCGCGACGCAGTAACGTATCACCGATATTTGCGCTTCTATGAGAGTGTTTCTTCTCTCGTTCTCTACCTTATCGACAAACGCTTTCTGCATATCGATGAGCACCGCAACTGAAAAACCAACATCAATAGACGCTTTCTCGCTGAATAGCCATTCGAATAATCGCATGAGCGCCTCCTTAGTGAATAGGAACAACCCACTTACTGTCTACCATTTTATCTTTATGTTGTCAATGGAATGGAGTGTTACATATTTCGTATTTTCACTACATGTGTGCATTTACTGTTTTTGCTTTATACTTTATAAAATCAATGAGGGACAAACTATTTGCATTCGCTTTACACTACATACATCTCTTTATCTTGGGTGGTGCTCTTATGGTGTCTTCGGTCGCTCTAATGTTCATAGAGAAATTCGATATGTCTCGGCTTCAAGCCTTTGGCCCGACTGCTCAAATCTATTTCGTCGGTATAAATAACGGTGTTATAACTGCAACAATCATACTTCTCATATCTTTTGTCGCTGCTACTTTTTTTGGTGCATATCTAGAGAAGATTCAAACTTTTCTTAAAAATTTCTACTTGTCATTAAGTAACAACAAAAGAAATATTCTTATCCTTCTCATCTGCATTGTATTTTCCTTCGCGACCCATGTTGGAAATATAATGAACGGTTATTTTGTGACGGATGATTTCACCATCATAAATTTAAATCATTCTGAGTCTTTTCCCAAGGCTGTTCTCACACCATATGGGAATGACCACGTGCTTCCTCTCTTCAGGACAGAGATGAAAGTGATAGACACGGTCTTTGGTCAAAACGCTCTTCCGTTCAATGCATTTATTTTTATTCTCTTCGCACTCACGCCATTTTTCGTATACCTCACGTTCAGGAGACTGGGCATAGGCATGCTGTCATTCTTAATGTTTCTGACTCTGTATAGCGGAGCTACCAGTTGGGCGGATATGCTAACCGGTTACTACACAATGACCTTGTATCTGCAGATATTATTCTTTTTCTCCATGGCTATATGGACATATATAACATGGAATCAACTAAAGGAACGCAAATACCTCATCTTACTTGGCGCTTCAGTAGCTCTTGCTCTAGCTATAGACATATCTGGGATATGGGTTATTCCTTCGATTCTCTTATTTATAGCAATCATCGGATGGATTCAAAGCAAGACCAGTATGCTGAACGCCCTTGCCTTCTTAAAAGAAAATAAACATCCTCTTATTATTGTAGTTTCTGTCAGCGTATTCTTTGTGGCATTTTGGGCATTCTCGTTCACCGTCATACAGCCGGATACCTTTTTGTCTACTCTAAACAGTGAGGATATCAACAAAATATCATCCGCCCAAAAATCCGAAACCTGGAAACTTATCCCTTTAACAGAAAATTTTGTGTCTTTTTTCAGCTCCGGCGTTTCTCTCCCTATAGTTGCACCAAGCGTCGTTAAAATACTTACTCATCCATCTATTAGGGATACGTTTGATTCGATTTGGCCGATTTTTGAGCTAATTATTTTCGTTATAAACATATTGTTCTTTCAATTCGTCTTTAAACACTCTGCACGCAAAGAAAAGGGACTCATTTTATGGCTTCTGGGCGGAATGATTCTCACAATAGTTATGGTTATTCTCGCTCGCCCTAACCACAATCCTATTCCAGATTTCGACTATCGCTATGCGGGGGCGCCATTCTTTTTCTATGCGATATTTCTTGCCATATCAGCTTCTATCTTACTCAAATCAAAAAAGGAATACTCTATAAAACTTTTGATTTCGCTGATGGTCATATTTTTAGCAACTCAACAAGCCTTCAGCTTTCATGCTCTTCGGCTCAAAGTGGAGGCAGAACAAAGAACCGCGGCAGTTGTTCAATTAAAAAACAGCCTGCTCACTGAACTCGTCGTATTAAAGACATACGAAAAAAATTCAACGCTTCTAATCCCGAATCTTTTGGGCGGACATATATTTCAGACAATGTCCGGGATCTCGCTTGCTGATTACGTCACTTTCTTCAACCCAAAAATGCCGATACGGTTTATTAGAAATAATGCTATTCCTTCTGACCCCGCCTCAAACATAACCGTCATTGTGCCAAGCTTGCGCGCTTCAACGAGCCCAGAGTTCAAAGATGCTCTTATGGAACAGGGGGTCATACGTTCATACTACATTTCGCCTGCACTGATGAGTTATAGCACTATAGATAAGACTGCCAGTTCCATAGTACAATTGACTACAAAAGGAAACGGAGACGTCCTAATACAGCGAGTAGGATTTGACCCAGAAAAAAAGCACGTAGTCGGACTCACTCTCTCCACCGATGACACTCCGGGGAATCTTGAACTTTCATTCTTTTTTAAGAACGACTTCAACGCCGATGGAACAATGGGAAACATACGGATAGACGATTACACATTCTACAGAATGAAAGACGGAAGGCGCATATACACCATCGAGACTGACCTCCTACAGATATACGCTTACGCACTTTCAGATAAAATATCCGACCTCACATTGTATATACCAGAAACAAAAAACCCTTTGCTAATCGAAACGTACTTTAGATAGTCTCTTACTTCTTCAAAACTGTCAGTACAGAAACTCCGAAAGGAAAATCAATGTTCTTGAGAAGTTTTCTTTCAGCATTAAATATTGAGAAGAAAAACTTATTCAAGAATGGACTATTGATATCAAAGTCCGATTCTCTGCCCTTTATACCGAACAGTTTACTTATCAAGCGAACGCCGAAAATTGGCAGAAATAGGAATGTGTTGAAATAAGAAGACCTAAGTACCTCAAGCGAGGTAGATTCACCAACCTTCTTTAGCAAAGAATTCATCGTATAACGACGGTAATGATGAGCTACTTCATCCTGTACACCCCATAGGAACATGTAAGCAGGGACCATAATTATCGCCACTCCTCCAGGCTTCAGCACACGCCTTATCTCGTCGAGCGCCCATTTCTCATCCTCGAGATGCTCGAGTACATCGAGAACGAATACAGTATCAAAGGTGTCATCCGGAAAATCCACTTTATGTGAGTCAATGACATTCAGATTCTTTACTCCCTGAAGCATACCGAACTTGATTGCCTCTTCGGAAATATCCAATCCGTATGCTTGGTATCCTTGCTTTGCTAGCTCGTCGACAAATACTCCAGAACCGCAACCGAAGTCCAAGACTTTAGTTGCTACTGGCTTCTTGTTCATATACAATTTCATATTGTCACTTGCAATCATCCTCCTGACTACCATGAGCCAATGTTCTTTTTCGATTTTAAAATAGTTTTTATAGAAACTTCTTTCCATGCCTGATGTATTCAGATCCCACAAATTCCAGTTAAATCTCTCGATATATTCATTGAGACATATCTTCCAATCTCTTGTCAAATGTGGGGCGATCTTTTTTAATTCTATATTTGTAAGTCTCTCTGAATGCGGACGAGGTGCAAAATAATTTTCCGAGAAAAAATCCGATTCGACTTCTTTCACTTTTACCTGATCGGTGAGTCCTAAACTCTCAAGAAGGTGTCTAGCGACATCGACTCGATTTCCGCCACCGTCACATGCCCCATGATACAAGCCGTATGCATCGTGGTCAAGAAGATATTTTATCGATTGCGCCAAGTCGTAGGTGTGGCATGGCGTGCCAAATTTATCATTTACTACTGCAAGTTCCTTGCTGCCAGCTCGAAGCTGTTTGATAATCTTGTTGACGAATTTTTTATCTTTTTTCGGACCACCTCCCATCATCCATCCGGCGCGTATGATAATCGACTTTGGCAACGTCTTTGCGATCAATTCGCCACCATATTTAGATTTACCGTATACACTCAATGGGTTTGGAGTATCATTCTCTGTGTATTCGTCCTTACCTCCGTCAAAGATTCCTGCTGTAGAGATATACACCAGTGGTATGTTGTGGTTTCTCGCGTATTCCGCTACGTTCAGCACCCCTCCTGTATTCGTAGCATAGGCATCTTCCGGATGAAGTTCGCAATATTCCATGTCGGTCAAGGCAGCCAGATGGACGATATAATTAGGTTTCACCTCTGTTAAATATGTGGCAACGTTCTTTGAGACGCGCACGTCTAGCCGCTCAAGCCATGGGGCATTTAGGTCAATATCCGAGAAGCGAGCGTTGCATACGTCTTTAAAAACATCGTAAACGGCCTCGCCAAGCATGCCGCCGCAGCCTGTTATTATTACCCTGTCGCTTTTGTGTATCACAAAAAAATTATAATAACCCGAACCTGTATTTTAACATCTCTACAATAGTCGACACAATAACGTTCATTCTTGAGCCAGAAGCGAGTCCTTCAGTACGTGGAAAATGAGTGACCGGGAATTGGGCGACCTTAAAGCCCGCTTTCTTTGCTTTGATAATCATTTCGGCATCGATAAAACAACTAGAGCTCTTGATTGAGATGCTATTTAAGATTTCTCGTTTGTAAATTTTCATCGCACAATCAATGTCACGACACCAAACAAAGAACAGAATGCGAATGAGCCAATTCCACACTTCAGACTGCACTTTGCGACGAAAAGAAACCTCTTTTTTTGTAACATACCCGCTCAGTACATCTGCCGTCTCTAAGAGATGAAGATATGGCAAAAATTCCCGCACATCATACTGATTGTCCCCATCGGTGTACATGACATAGTCATATTTCGCCGTAACGTATCCGCTGCGAAGCGCAGCTCCATAGCCCATATTCTTATGGTGATGTATTACACGTACATTTGGAAACTCTTTCGCTAGAGAATCCGCGACCTCGCCGGTTTTATCTGGACTACCGTCCTCCACAATGATGATTTCAAAAATATCTGTTATTTCTTCTAAGAATTTAGAAACGTGAGGTACGAGAATCGGCAGATTTTTCTCATCATGATACGCCGGGCAGAAGAAAGACACACTCGATAATTTATTAAGATTTTCCAACATATCGGATTATCGTTCTATAGCCCAGAACTTCAGAATTTTTAAGATTATTCTGACTCCATCGCGATACCGTATCTTCTTACCTGCATCCTGTGTACGCGGATTATACGATACAGGTACTTCTATAATCTTATATCCATCTTTCAACAGACGTGTTATGAAAATCATTTCGGCTTCGAATCTACCAGTCGTGAAGTAGTCGAATGTCACGCGCGGAAAAAGTTTGTAGCCCATAAGAGCATCAGTCATCGATGAACCATACAAGATGTTTATTAGTTTAGTTATCGATAAAGAACCGATGCGCGATAGCAGATTACTTTTTTCTTCATTTTGATTGCCCAATTCTCTAGAACCCATCACGACAACTTTCTCTCCTGGAGAAAGACTTTCAAGAGGCTTTAATAACAGTGGAATTTCTTCCGGGGTACATTCTAGATCTGCGTCTTGAATGACGGCATAGTTTCCTGTTGCTACGTCTATTCCAGCTTTGACAGCACTGCCCTTCCCACTGTTCTTTGCTAGATTCAGGACTTTAACACGAGACATGAAGCCATTTAACACTAAAGCAGTATCGTCTGTCGAGCCATCATTAACAACAATAATCTCAACTGACCAATCCGTAAAAAGTATCTTAAGCAAGCGTTCTATAACAAGGCCGACAGTTCGTTCCTCGTTGTAACACGGAACGATGATTGATAATTTTTTAATGTTCATGCGGAAGGTTTTTACTCGTGCGCTCGCGAGTTAACACTAACCCAGCATACGCCACGGCAAAAATAATCGGTTCAACAGGCATACGGAATCTGGCATTCACTGATAACCCATTTACCATAGTAGTTAGCATGAAATAAAAAACGACAATGACCGAAAATAGTAACTCTGGAGAGAAAAGTTTTGCTCGTAAGAGTCTGTATAGACCTAACCAAAAAAGTATCGTAACGGTTATCCAGAACAACCGAGCAAAAAATACAAACGCCATATTAGTATGCATATATTCCCAAATAGTCTGAGCAAATTGCCATGGTGCGGTTATAAGCAGTAGGAGTGCTGGTTTTTGGAGATAAGATATCGGATTAATTCCGGCGGCCTGCAAGAATGTCAACATGCCGTCATGGGTAAAAAAGGTGAGCGCGTTTAGCGCTGAAAGCTCAATAAGAGCAACAGGATGGCGTGATATTTCGGCTATCGCTTTTCCTGACAAAGAAGACAAGCTCGAGAGGTCTGAGTCGAGGAACACCGGTAGTTTTGCCTGTTCAACAGCGAAGCTCGTGTGATTCGCGATTGCGAGCACTGATGGCAGGAGCGTACCGTAGAGATTGAACGGCATCTGCGAGCTCAAGTTCGCGACGCCGAACGTCGTGTAATTGCGATAGAGCCATGGAATAAGCACGAACACGAAGACGACAACGAATGAGCCGAGCTGTATGAATAGTTTACGGTCGAGTGTTTTCCGGAACCGCCACACCATAAATGCGCCTACGACCACCGGCACGTATTGCACGGTCGGTTTTATGAGCGTAACGAGTCCGAGCAGGAATCCGGAAAGCATGGCCAACCGCATGGATGGCGTCCTCAAATAGCGGAAGAACGCGAGGAAGAAGATGCCGAACGTAAACGTGAACATGGTCTCGGTATAGAAGATGAAGGAGAAGAGCACTTGATACGGCGCAAGCGCGAGCAGTGCGCCGATGACGAGTGGCGCACGCGAGAGAGACGGCACAAGCACGCGTGCAAATTGCATGCCTATGACCGGTATGAGTGCACCAAGCACGAGTTGCACAATCGCGGTTGCCGCATAACTTCCTGTGAGCGAGAGGAGACCATACAAGACATACGGATAGCCTGGCACACCATACGAATACGGCAAGAATGGTGCAGTCGGATTGATGCTGAACCCATTTCCGAGCAACAAGTTCTGGCTTAGCCCGAAATAACCGTCCTGACCACGAACCGTCGCTATCACGTCTCCCCCGTTCGCATATAAGCAAACGAAGAAAAAAACGAGTCTCGCAACAAGAGCGAGAGCGAAGATGCCGAGTTCGAGCTTATGTTGCTTGAGAAATGTTTGCATTCGGGAATATGATATACCGATACACGCCTAAACTCCATATCGCTATGATGCCGGCAGAGAGGACCTGTGACAGCAGGTGCGGCAGGTGCAGTCCATCGACGAACGTGTACATTATTAGCGCGTTCATCGATACGTTGAATAGCGCGATGACGACATACCGACCAAACTGACGTGCGATCCAACCGCGCGACCAATCGCGGAACGTGAAGAATTTTTGCGCGAGGAAGCTCACGACGACCGAAAGGATGAACGCGAGCGTCGAAGCAGCCATGTACCACAGGTCGAATGCCAGCTCGAAAAAGATAAAGAGCCCGATATTTGAGGTGAACGCAATCCCTCCGGACAACAGGTAACGGAACAATAGACGGAGTATCGCCCTGTTTTCCGCGACGGTCCATGCCGTCACATTATCCATGAACGAGAGGATGCGGCTCGCTCGCTTGCGCCAAGTGTGCTCCATTACCTTCGTGTAGGCGGCTGTAACCTTTCGAGAGGCCTCTCCCGCGCCATGAACGGCCTTTTCTATAGTCGTGGCAAACGAGGAGGCTGAGTCAGGCTCAGCGAAAAACACGTCTTCATCGGTAACAATTTCTTCGATTGACGGTATCCTCGATGCTACCACCGGAACACGACTCGCCATGTACTCAAACAGCTTCATAGGCGAGGTATAGTATTTAGAAATATTTTCCTTTGCGGTATTCGGTAAAACAAGAACATCTGCCGCCTTCTGCCACAGCGGGATTTCCGCGTGCGGCTTAAAGCCGACAAACCGCAGATTCGGCACGGCAACGTGCGCATCTGTAAGCCTCTGGCGGTCTTCCGGCGTCCCTCCGACGAAGATGACGAGATAGTCATCCGGAAGCAGGTGCGCGGCGTCCGCGAGAGTATCGACTCCTTTCCATCCGTACAAATGCCCCGTATAAACAATTATCTTCACCGTATGAGGGAGCAACAGTCGCTCGCGCGCCGCTTCTTTCGTCACCGGAATATCAAACTCGTCTATCTGCACCGCATTCGGCTCGCGCAGTACGCGCATACTGTCGAGACGGAAAGTCTTCTTCGCCTTCTCCGCCTTCCATGTGTTGTGAATGAGTAGCCAGCTCATTCGTCGCATGAAGATGCCGAAGAGTCCGAGACCGCGTTCCGGAAAATCATGCATCTCATATAATGTCTTTGGAAACGTGAGCGACGCGACCATGAGTGGCAGTGGCTCGTTCGAGTATATCACGTCGTCGGACGTAGCGTGGCGCAACAGATATAAGTAACACGAGAGTGCAAACGTGAACGAGCTGAGCATGAAACGGATTGATGTCAACTTGTCTTTCGAGGGCAGATCGAGCACTGGCAAGTACGCAATGCGAAAGTTTTCACGTACTTGGTAATACGCATACGGATCTCCCTGCTCCAGACCAAGCCGTCGCGACACAAGCAGTGTGACATCAAGTTCCTCGTCGGCGAATGCTTCACAGTTCTTCGCAGCGAAGAGCGACGCCGCTTTGTTGCTCGGAAACCTTCCGTGGAATATGAGAAACAGCTTTTTCGCGCGTCCTGACGATGCGTTGTGCGAGCTCATCGTTCGAGGAACTCAGCGATTCGTTCGGCTTTCCGGTCCCAAGTGTAATCTTGCACCTTCTCGTACGCCCGCTCGACGTTCCGACTCGCGAGCGCCTCGTCGGCGAGTATTTCTTCGACCGCCAACACGAAACCTGCGACATCATGCGGCGCAAATGCATACGCACAGTCGCCCAGTACTTCCTCGACAAGCCAGAGTTTCGAGTAGATGATCGGACGCTGGCTCGCCATATATTCGTACACTTTCATCGGATAACCGAACCCAGGCTGATTCGGATACGGGATTGTGATGATGTCCATCGCCATCTGGTACTGTGCGACCTCGGTCGAACTTTTCACGCCGAAGAAGAAGCAGCGATCCTGCACCCCGAACGACGCCGCAAGTTTGGTGTATTCACGTATCTCCGCATCCTTGCCACCGACGCATGCCACGACGCAGGATGCAGGAAGATGCGCGAGCGATTCGATCATTGTCGGGATGCCCTTCTCGAGCCCGAAAGTCTTAAAGAAGCCGATGTACCCGATGATCGTCTTCCCTTTCGGTAGCCCGAGCTCCGCGCGAGACGCCTTCTGCGTGTCAGCATACAGCTGCAGATTCACGCCGCCGTACGCCGAACAGATATGCTCGCTCGTAGCGCCCCCGAGCTGTATTAGGTCGCGCTTCAATCCGTTCGAGGTTGTCACGAGCTCATCACTATTGCGGATGATGAACCGCTCTTTCTTCGTCTTCAGTACATTATGCCAATCCGAGCAGATGCGGTAGTCGAACCGAAATATCTTTTTCCAAAAGATGAAGTAGGTAAGCAGAAACGTGTCGTTCGTGAAGAACACGAGATCATCCTCGTAGCGCCAGCGGTGTACGAAATACGGGATGCAGAAGAAGAAGAACGGGGAGCGGAACTTCTTGAGACGCAATCTCAGATTGAACGTGTTGATATCGGTCAGCTCATCTGAAGTATCATTTGCAACGACGAACACGAATCTATTTTTGAGTAACTTCGTAAAGCTCTTTGCCAATTCGCGAGCATAGATCTTCATGCCATTATCAGCCGGATAGCGCATCGATGTGAAGTATACGAGTTTCATTGGTTATGCCTTACGAGCTTTCGCGACAAACGAAAGCGCGAACAGATTCGGCCATGCACGAGCCAGGAAGCGCATGAGATGGCTCAGCACAGGCACCCGTTCAAGGAACGTATTCACTCTCATCACATCAACAACAAGACCGGATGCCGAAAGCATGGATAGCAGAATAGCATGATTGAACCAGTATATATGCCCTTTATTCGACCGATTGTTTTCCGGCACTCTTCCAAAAAGAGCTTGGAGTCGCGCGGGTAGCGAACTGAAATTAGGTACTCCGATTATGACGTATTTTTTTGAAACACGAGCAGCTTCTTTCAAAAGCGTCTCTGGTGCATAGAGGTGCTCGAGTACATCAAGCATCACAACGGTATCAAATGTGTTATCTGCAAATGGAATCGGCTTATTAAAATCAAAAAATGAAGCGGTTAAGCCTTTCGCGCGTGTCTTCGCAATGCCATTTTTCGAGATGTCGAGACCTTCGCCTTCGATGCCCTTCTGTTTCAAGAGCGATAAGAAGAGTCCGTCACCCGATCCGAGATCAAGAACATTTCCTCGCTCTATCATGCCGAGTGCTGCCTCATGGCGGAAGCAAATTTTTTGGTCGTCTTTCGCCCACCTTGTATCTTCAAATTTATGTACATTCATACCGTCATAAATTTTAGTGTATCAAGAGACGACTCAGATCCTCGAATACACGAGTCGGCATATCACCAACTTTGGCGAGATGAGCGCGAGCGACGGTCTCGGCACGGATGGGAAGCTCTAGGCGTACTCGCGTATCTTCTATGAATCCGACAATGCCGAGCGAGAGCGCAGTCGGGTCGTCCACTGGCACAGAGAGAACGTCTTCGTAACCCTTGAATACTTCGCCAACGATGCCGACGTCAGTTGTGATGATGGGCACCCTCGCGAGTGCGGCTTCAATCAGCGTTCTGCCGTAGCCTTCATACGCGCTCGCTTGAATGAATGCGTTCGCGCTCCCCATGAGAGCTCTGGCGTCAGGTCTCTCCCCGAGGAATATAACTCTGTCTGCGAGCCCGAGGTGGCGCGCCATTCTTTCCAATCGCCTTCGCTCGCTACCAGAACCGACGATAAAGAGGCCTACCATCGGATACTGCTTGGCGACAAGCGCGAGCGCCGTGAGGATGTCTTCTATGCGCTTTTCGGGCTCTAAGCGCCCAACAGAGATGAGAGAGAAGGTAAACGGGTGTTCTGGCAGTCGTATGGGCTCTGGCACGGTAGAATCAACGGCTACAGGGATAACAGACGGCTCGGGAATTATGGAGCCATAGCGGGCTACAAGCGACTTCTTCACACGCTCTGAGACGACGCGGATGCCGTCTGCACGAGGCAGTACTCTGTCGGCGATTCGTCGTCGCCAGCGATTCAGGAGTGGCATTCGCACGCGCGGGCTCCTCCAATTACCGCTTTTTATAAACCATGGGGAGAGAAAATCTGTATGCACTTGGATATGCAGTTTGGGTCTTGGTGCTTGGATTTTGGATATTGCACGAAGGGCTGCGAGCCCGTGCTCAAAGGGGTCCTGCGCCGAGACGATTTCAATGCCGTATTGAAGAATAAGCCAGTGCGCTCGCTCCGCGAGCGCACGAACACGGAATATCTTCCACGCATGCACCGGATGCAAAAAAAGATTTCCGTCCTGTTCTTCTCTCGCGTCTTTACTTGCAGAAGAAACAATGTGCAACTCTCCTGCCTGCGCAGGCAGGCCTATAGCCGCCGCATACGCGCGCATACGCGCGCGCGCGGCGCTGGCCGCATCAAATATCGTAGGGTCGTTTGAAACAAAGAGGACTTTCATATTATTTAAAAAGATCAGGGTGGGTCCCTGTTCTTGCGACAAATACTGTTTCCGGTGTAAGTGCATACACAAGAAGCCAATCTGATTCCAAATGACACTCCCAATATCCTAGATACTCGCCTTGTAGCTTATGTGCACGATAACGATTGGGCAGATATCCTTTTATGGAAAGGAGCGTTACCGCATTAATAAGTTTCTTAACACTTCTTCCTCGGCGTGTCATGCGCGCTTGGTCTTTTTTGAGCGCAGGCAGATACACTATGTCGCGCATGATGATTATGCAGTCTTGGAAACTTTTCGCATCTCTTTAATGAAGTCGTTCAGAGAGACGCGGGCACCCTCACCGTGCTTCATGGCGCGGATTGCTGTACGCGTCTCGGCATTTGGCACATGAAGAGAAAATGGTATTCCCTTGTCACTCACAATACGTCTATAAAATACGTTAATCGCTTCTGAAGGGGATATGCCAATCTTAGACAGCACCGTTTCAGCCTTCTCTTTTATTGAAGGCTGTATACGGGCGCGCACTAAAGCAGTTTTTGTAGTCATATTAGGATTGTAGCACATGTGTGCCACAGTTCATATATGCATTTCCTCGGCGAGGCGCCGCGCAAGTACGGAAAGCGTGTGTGCATCTATCGTCTTCGCCTGCAATTCGCGGACATGCGCATTCCGTTCTTCTTCGGAGAACGCGAGCGACTTCTCCAGATGATTCGCCAGGTCGTCTGTGTCACTATCTCTATATGCGAATTCAGGACCGGCAATTTCTTTCATGTCGGCGCTCGAAAAGAGCGGGAGACATCCGCAAGCGATAGATTTGAAAAGCGATTTATCAAGCATCCCGCTTTTCCCGCAGTTCACATATATCGTGTGCGAACGATAGTAGCGATAAGTGTCTGTCGCCGGCACCGGACCGACGAAAGTAACTTTATCTGAAAGTCCTAGCTCTACTGCGCGTTCTTCAACTTCTTTTGGAAACGATGAACTTTGGTCCTTCGGACCGCCGACAAAGGTGGCAGTAAACATAATTCCATTTTCTGCTATTTTCCCCAGCGCTTCCACAACAAGGTCCGGACGCTTTGATTTATCAAATCTGCCGAGAAAGAGGACCGAGCGCGGTTTTCGCTCTACCGGAATATCCAAGCGGCATGAGTCGACATCAACACCGACCGGCATCTGCACTGCTTGGGAATATTTTGACGTGTAAGACGATTTGGACGTATAAAATACTTTATCGCAGAAGAGCGCGGCGATATCGGTAAGAATATTTCCATCATAGTGATTGCGCCACATGTACACTCGCTTTCCGAGAAGCTTGAAAAGCCATCCTGCAACCAGCAGGTATTCCTGATTCATGTGCACTAGAACCGCATCATACTCGTTACGGCGCGTCCACGTCAGGCCAATGGCTCGAAATGCCGTGCGGAACCTAGCGCGATATCCCCACGGGCGAAGCGGAATAACTGTTATGTTCTCCGGTAGCTCATATTCGCCAATCCGAAGTGCAAAAATCGTAATGTGCTCAAAATGTTGAGAGAGCTCAACTATCCAGCTATGGAACCTGCCAAGCGTTGAGTCCTTACGGTCAACGGTCTGCATGAATATAAGAAGACGCATAATATACAACTAATATGGTACACTACAGCACGTGAAAATCATACTGGCTACACCGGTCTATCCGCCCGAATTTGGCGGTCCGGCTACATATACAAAGGGGCTCGCCATAAAGCTCCGTGACGAACACG
>JBBTWA010000049.1:0-4099 GCA_038063025.1 Patescibacteria group bacterium
GCTGCCGATAAAGTCTTTAAAGGTCATACTATTGGCCGACTGAAATCGCCTGCACTGTCGCTTTAATCGCTTCTGATATTGCCTTAGAGCCGAGCAGTATAAGAGCGCCAACGACTGTCCAGAGAAGAGCATTTTTCGCTTCTTCAATCTTAGTGCTATTTCCTTGTGCGACGACGAAGAGATATCCGACATATACGGTCATCAAGACGACGACAACCGTGCCGATGCGAATCACGAATTCCAAAATTCTATTGAGGAAGTTCATCAGGCAGTTGCCGTTTGGAGCGCATTCGCCGGTGTTAAGCGGGTTGATGAGCGTGATGTTGGTGTCGGTACCTCTTGGGGCCACTGAATCTCGAACGGTGCTGGGAGGTGCTGTGCTTTGTAAATCACAACCACTTCCGTCATCTCTTTCATCATATCCTGGCTGACACGTGGTAGCGGATGCAGAAAACGGTATGCTAACAGACACTAAGAAAACAAGAACGCTGGTGATTAGAAAGGTGCGCATATTATTGTTGGAGGAGCGAGCTCAAGGATCGCTCGGCAGAGGCGAGCGCGGATTCAATCGTTGAGCGTCCGCTTGTCACATTATTAATCATACCCGAGAAAACATTATCGGTGTCTGCTACCGATGGGGACAACCATCCCCTCGTATACAACGCCTCGGCATATGCAACTACGGCGACAGGGTCGGCAGGAGTATTCGCCAACACATTTAAATTAGCCGGAGCAAGACCGGTATAGACGCCGGCAACCGACTGCTGTTCCTGGCTGGCGAGAAGAACGGCGGTTTGGTAGGCGCCTGCGGGGTTCTTCGCTCCGCGCGGAATCATCAACGCGTAGATAAGGCCGTACGCTCTCTTTACGCTGGCGGTTGCCGGCTGGGGCAAGACGGCAACGCTGAAATCAAGGTTCGGATTCGCAGAGCGGAGATAGCGTGTCTCGGAAACGTATCCGAGATAGAAAGCCAGGTCTCCGACGAGGAACTTCTGTTGTGAATCCGGCAGAGATGCGTTCCACGTATACGAGACCTTTGACGGGTCGGCGAACTGCGTATAGAAGCCAAGCACCGCCTGTCCTGAAGTTGCGCCAAGATTGGCGGATAAAACTCCGTTTGCAGAATACGAAGAGAGCGGAACGCCAGTTTGAAGAAAGAGGGACGATAATATTCCACGCGCATTATGGACATTATTATATGTGCCGAGCGCGATAAGGCCGCGCGTAACTTGTTTATTCGGAGTAAGCACTGCGATATTCGGAACAAGACCGGTCAACGCTTCCCAATTTACAGGCGGTTTCGCTACGCCGTTGCTTGAGAGGATTGAGCGATTCCAAAAAAGCACCATCGGGTCAACTAAAAACGGCATTCCGTAGTAACCTCCTGGTGCCGAAAAAACTCCTGCTCCGTCAACAAATGTATTCTGGAACGTGTCCGCCGATAGCGTTTCAAACGGTATTGCGGAAACGAATCTGGCTAGCGAACGGAGCTCTTCTTGCGAAGCGAGAACAAGGTCGGGCGCGGAGTCGGTCGCTATCGCAGTGGCAAGTTCGGCTGACAGATTACTGCGGTCTTTCTGCACGTAAGAAACACTTTTGAGTTCCGTGTTCGTCTGCGTCACCGTAGTGAGAATTGATTTCATGTCGGACTCAGGCAGTGTGCCCCAGATAATCACGGAGCCGATTGTGTTGTCGCCGCTATTGTTGCTCGTATATGTCGCGAAAACGAAGAGGCCTACGAGAGCGCCGACGCCGAAGATGCCGATTAGAATGCTCTGAAATAAAGAAGTTTTCATGGCGCGGTAAAGATAACGCCGTAATGGTGCGGTCCCGCGCGGAATGACTTAACTTTATGGAATCCGCCGCTGATAAAAAATGCTTCAGCCGAATGTTCGGGCACGACCTGTTCAGGCGCGGGACCGATTCCTCCGTAACTGCCGGCCCAATCAATGAGCATGAACTTCCCTCCTGACTTGAGAACGCGTTTCGTCTCTGCCAGTAACCCGTCGCGATTACCGACCTGAAAAAGAGTGTTGGCGAGAATGATGGCATCAAGCGATGCGTCGCGCAGATGAGTTCCGCCGAGCTTTTCAATATCGCCCCAAACGCTGTCAATAATGCTTTTATGGCGGTCGTGTGTGTTTAATTTAAGATGTTTGAGAATATCTTCCTGCACGTCAATTGCGTAAACTCTCCCATCATGCCCCACTATCGCGGCCGCCGAGCGGGCGTAGTGGCCGGTTCCGGCGCCGAAGTCGCCGACCTTCATCCCTTCGCGCAGGCCGAGCTGGAGCACATTCTCGTATGGAGAACTGAAATGGGCTGTCATACATATAAAATAGCACGGAGTCGCCTTCGGCGACCCCGTAATCAACAAGCGGCTTGTTCTTGTCTCTGTGGGAAATTGAGTACGCGTTCGCGCGGGACATCCAGCAGATTATAGTACTCTGCGGCCGTTTGGAACTGTATCCCTCCGCACTCGTAACATCTGTCAACGCGATACAGAAGCAGATGTCTCGCGAGACAAAAATATCCTTGCAACATCAACACGCTAATGTCATATTGCTGTTCTTCGTTCATAACAGCCAATGCCACATGCATGTACAGTTTGTACATATTCTTCTCCCATCAAGTTGTCCGACCGTGATTAAAGCACTTCCACTTCTCGTCCGCAACCAACCATATTCCGTCACTACATTTCCAAGCATTCTTATCTTTGACGACCGTCATTTATAAGAACACCACAAAACTTATGCGTCTTGTAGTTTGAAGTGCAGACGAATACTTTTGTCATGCTCTATCGTATCGGCAATTGCGTATAACACATCCTTCCCTATCTTGAGTTCAGACTTGAGAAGCGCAACGAAATCTTCGCAATCATACGGATATACCCATACGCTGTCCTGTAATCGCACGAAGCCAATCTCGCACATAACAGTGCGCAAACGGTTTCTGATGTGTCTACGACGTTCAGGCACGTCAAAGACAACCATTCGCCAGCGCCCGTCCCACTTCTTTTTCTGATTTTTTAGGGCTACCTTGGCCTGTTCAAACATAAGAGCCTTACGCCCCGCCTCCGTGATGCGAAGGTATTTCTTCCCATCTCTATCAACCCATGTCGCATAACCTTTGGCGACTAGACGTCCAGCCGCAGTTCTCGTTCTGTATGCCAGATTCCACTTTTCTTTAGGCATGTAACGGAGAAGTTGCAAAGTGTTTGGTGCGACTGCAGTCCACGCCAGGAAACCTACGACCGCAATGGTGGTAAGTACTGCATGTTGAATATCCTGTTTCCTTTTCCTCTTACTTGATGCTATCTCAAGCTTCCCCATTCCTTACATCATAAATCAGACATTCTTATCTTTGACGACCGTCTGTGGATAGGGATATTAAGTGTAAGAAGTGGGCTGGTATGAAAAAGAAAAGCCACATATCACAGCGCGACCATGCTGGCGATGGAGTCGCCGGGGTAGAGGCGCATGATGCGGACGCCTTGTGTGGCGCGCGAAATCAGTTTTATTCCGGCGACGGAAGTGCGTATCACCTGCCCTTTCTTTGAAACGACGACGAGTTCTTCGCCTTCAACGTTGCCGAACACAACCCGTGCGCCAATGACTTCGCCAGTCTTCGGGGTGACGGCGGCCGTTTTGATTCCAGAACCGCCACGACCTTGTACTTTATATTCAGAAAGTTTCGTGCGCTTGCCGTAGCCCTTGCTCATTATGACAAGGAGCGATGCGTCTTTTGCCGCGGCGGAAATCACTTCGGCGGAAACAACCTTGTCGCCTTTCCTCACGCTCATACCGCGCACTCCGCCGGCGGTCCGGCCCATCTCGCGGACATCCTCTGCTTCAAAACGGATTGACTGCCCCTTCGCTGTTACTATTGAAACGGTATCGCCCTCGCCTGCGAGATGTGCCGATACGAGTGTATCTCCTTTTTTCAGGTTAATGGCGATGATTCCCGAACGGCGAACATCGGCGAAGCTTTTAGCCGACACTCTCTTCACAGCACCGGCCTCTGTCACGAAAACTACCGACGACGCATCAAGCGCCGCACCTTTGGGCACAGCGAGTACGCTAGTTACCGACTCTTCGCC
>JBBTWA010000050.1:0-9093 GCA_038063025.1 Patescibacteria group bacterium
GTCGTGCCGACATTAAAATCCGCCATCACGACGGACGCTGTTTTAATATCCGGTTTACCGACTACCAGCAACGGTCCGGTTAGATAAGTTAAAAACCCGACTCCAAGTTCAAATAGAAATAAAAAAAGTATCAGCAACCAAACAATTATGTTGTCTCTGTCGTCCTTTGTGCGAATTGTACCGGTTTCGCGAGGCATAAAGTAGTGTCTACATTATTCATCAGATGTTACTGGTTTGTCAAGCAGTTCGGGCTCAATACCGATTTTGCTTTCGGCGATGCGATAGACGTCTTTATCTATCTTGCCGAGCTCTTTATAGCCGGCGTTATAGTGCGACACGCTTGTGCCGAGCGAGACGCCAAGTTTTTTATAAAACGATTCGTATGCCTGCACATGCTTCCCCAGCTCCCCTACCCTCTGCTGTATCTCCACCGCCTTCTCTTCTATCTTCAACGCTTTGAGCCCTTGCATCACTGTTTGTAAATATGCCAAGAAAGATGTCGGGGAGACTATTATTACTTTATATTTCCCAGCGGCTCTTTGTATTAAATTTTCGTCCTCTCCCCCGCCGACTTGGTTAGTGAGCAAATCGTAGTAAATGCCCTCGGATGGAATAAACATAAAAGCGAAGTCCATCGTGTTTTCTTCTGGCCTGATATATTTCGCTGTCTCTTGGATGCGCATCTTCAGGTCGTTCACGAACGCTTTCTCAAACGCCGGACGCTCCGCGTCCGGCGCATGCACGAGACGGTTATAGTTATCCAACGAGAACTTGGAATCTATCGGGACTATTTTGTCGCTTACAAACACCGCGGCATCAACTATCTCGCCATTCTTAAATGCATACTGCATCTGATACATCCCTGGCGGTAGCACGTTTTTTAAAACAGTTTCCAAATAATATTCGCCGAGAATGCCACGCTGCTTCGGGTTCTTAAGGATATCCTGCAGATTCTGCAATTGCTGTGCGAACCCTTGGGTCTGTCTGCCTATTTCCTTCACGCTCGTGACTTCCCTTGTCATCCCGCGCAGTTCTCCGGCGATGGCTTGCATCTGTTGTTGGATAAGAAGCAGGCTATTCCCGTCTTCAGGCTTTACTGTATTTTTCTGAATTAAGTTGAAAATAACGGCAAGTCCTACGACAAGGACGATAAGAATGAGAATGGCGAGAATCGTGAGAATATCCATCGGTTATAGTATACTACTTGATATGGCTATCCACGAAACTATTAAGAAATCTATTCCCGATGCCCTGAGAGCGCATGACGAGGTGAAACTCCGGACACTGCGCTCGCTTGTTACCGCGATGACTAATGAGGTGGTAGCGAAGAAAAGAAAGCCTGACGAATTTCTCACAGACGACGAGGCTCTAGCTGTTATTAAACGTTCGGTGAATCAGCATAAAGACTCTATAGAGCAATTTACTAAAGCATCCAGAATGGACCTTGTTGAACCAGAACAAGCCGAGCTCGCAATACTTGAAGCGTATCTACCAGCTATGATGAATCGCGACGAGATTATGACTGTTGCTAAGGCGAAGATGGTTGAGCTTGGCGTCTCGGGTAAAGCAGATGCGGGTAAGTTTACCGGTGCATTGATGAAAGAGTTAAAAGGCAAAGCCGACGGCGCAGATGTTAAGGCGGTTGTGGATTCGCTACTCTCATAATTTCGTGCTATAGTGTTATCGGCTGTGTTCTTGTGTGCGTGTTCTTTGCGTACCTGCCGGCCATCCACCTATAACTTCAGAAAAGGAAAAGGAAATGGAAAACTTCAAAGGCATTATCGTTCACCAGCGGGATGGCGTATCGTCGCGAGAACAGACGCCGGTTGGAGTCTGGTTGAGCCACTCTCTGACAGACCAAGGCAAACGGCTTGTGCGGGAAGTGGACGCCAGGATTACTGTCGGCAGTCTGGAGTACAAGGAATTCCCCACCGGATCAGTAATCCTTTTCGTTGGATTCCTTGAAAGCAGTCAGCAGGCGCGCCAAGTGGCACTTCTCATCGCACGCATTTGTGCACGCATGAAGACATCGACGATACTGCGTCAACTCAGCGACAGCAGGCATGTTAGGATGGCGCTCGCTGTCTAATTCGACAGACAGCTTCACGATCGGCACCTCGCAGTGCCGATTCTCTTTTATACACACGGCTATTGACAGTCATTCTATTTTTGTCATACTTTATCCATGCCTAACCCAATGGAGGGCAACATGAGCACAAACGCTGCTGAAAAAGCGAGGGTTGATAAAATTCTCGCAGAGAATCTCGCGGACGCTAAGCGCAAGAGAGCAGAAGCTACTAACGATCCTACCCAGCCGAAACGCGACTTGTTCGCAGAGATGTATCCCCTTCTCGCAAAAAAATTGCGACGTGGAAAGGGCGGCGGAGTCGGGCAACGCTAGGTTTCTGATTACACTTCCCTACGAGTAAGGGATTGCCGGCGGTGGCGACGCCGGCTTTTTTTTGTTATAAAACATAGACGGCCCTATCGTCTATCGGCTAGGACACATCCTTCTCAAGGATGGAAGCGCGGTTCGATTCCGCGTAGGGTCATGCGACTTAATTTATGGACGACGCTTCCACTCGGGTTCTTGGCGGACTAGCTTCACCGAGTCGGAAGGGTTTGCGAGTAGAGCCTCTACAATACGCTCGGTGCGGATAGACTGCGAGCCTTTCACGAGAATAACATCACCTTCTTTAATCATTTTGGGTAGTGCTTTGACAGCGGATTGCGAATTGTCAAAAAGTATCACCTCTGCACCTCCGGCCACAGATGCGAACACGCGCGAACGGATACCGACTGCAACTACTAAATCAGCGGACTCCATAGCTAATGCTCCAACGCGTTCGTGCTCCATAACAGAATATCGACCCAGTTCCAGCATATCGCCAAGCACGGCGATACGCCGTCCGCCGGCTGGCGGACGAATGGGAAATGATTTCAACGTTGCAAGGGCTTCTTCAACTGCGACAGGAGAAGAATTGTATGAGTCGTCAATTATTGTTGAACCGTTCTTCCCCCGAAGGAGGCGACCGCGCCCGGGTGGCGGTTCATAATTTTCCAATGCCTTGACCGCCTCAACAAAAGGTATGTTGAACGCAGACGCGGCCGCCAGAGCGGCCGCGACCGGTAAAAGCTGTGTCGTCCCGACCGAACCTTTCACGACCAGACTTCCCTCTTCAGTCCCTGTCTTCACGTTCGCTCGCATGCCGACAACCCTTCCTTCTTCTTCATAAAAATCAGCGTCAATGATGCGTACCGAGGCATCGTCGGCCATGCCGTACGAGATAATATGCGTTGAGACGCGGACGGCCCTATCAAATGCGTACGAATCGTCAGCCGAGATGATGAGAGGCGCCCCGCTGTGGAGAGCAAGCGCCGGAGAAAACTCTTCTTCTCTCACGGCATCCGGCGAAGGGTACGCTTCAACATGCACGGGTATCTCCGGCAACCTCGTTATCACAACAGCATCCGGCGTCGCTATTCGCAGGATTTGCGCCAGGTCGCCCGGCTTGCCGGACCCTACCTCAAGTACGAGCATATTCGGATAATGATTCGGCAGGAGGAGGAGCGCGAGCGCATTTTTCATAAGAGAAAGCCATGCAAGCGGATTGCCCCACGGATTCGGAACGCCGAAAATCGTGAACGGGACGCCGAACTCGCTGTTGAAACTTTTATCGCTCTTTCTTACGAAAAATCGCGTCGCGAGCACTTCAGCTACAGCGTCCTTGGTAGAAGTTTTTCCCACCGACCCGCTTACCATTACTATATTCGGCCTGTATCTGAGCACTACGGCATGCGCAAGAACGGCAAGCATGTTAGAAACTATCATTTTTAAAATTTTTTTCATGGCGTTGCTTGCTGTGAGGCACTTGAATCCGTCGTTAAACCCCTATCCGGCGGAACCTCATAATAATCAATCAAGAAGTGGACAATGTCCAAGAAAGCCGCGTCCAGAGTTTCTGACGCATACTGGACGCCCTTCGGGTCGTTCGTATACAACAAGATAATGAATCGCGGGTTATACGCCGGGAAGAAGCCGACGAACGAGTGGAAAAAACGGTCCGTATAATATCCGCCTGTCGGAGTCGTGAGCTGCGACGTTCCGGTTTTTACCGCCACAGACATTGTCGGTATCTTCGCTTTTCCGCCGAATAGAATCTCGTCATTCAGCGCGCTCATCATCCGGACTGTTTCCTGCGTGGATGTCGCGGAAAAAACACGAACTTTCTCCCCCCAATCAAGCTTTCGTTCTATGCCGGAATTAAGCCGTATTGCGCTCACCAGATGCGGTTGTACCATCTCTCCCTTGTTGGCGAGCGCGCCCAGAGCGCGAATCATCTGAAGCGGGGTTACGGCGATACCCTGCCCGAAGGCGGCTGTATCATAACCGACTTGCTGAGGTTTAGACAGGTTGCTTAGTAACGCTCCGGTTTCGTTCGGCAGGTCCACGCCGGTTTTTTCTCCGAAAAGTTTGGTGAAATAAGCGCGGAATTTTTCCTGTCCAAGACGGTCCGCGAGCCACGACGCGCCGACATTGAGCGATTGCATGATAATTTGTTCCATTTTAACGACGCCTCTGGCTTTTAAATCCCAATTGCAAATCTGAAACTTGTTCACCGTTATGCACCCGGTGTCGTTATAGGTCGTCTCCGTGGTAATGGCGCCGGCGTCAAGAGCCGCCGTCATAGTAATCGTCTTCATAATGGAACCGAATTCGTAAATGTGTTCTACAAGAGGGTTGCCGAGCAAGGTCGGGTCGATACTTTGCAAGTTATTGCTGTCATATGTTGGATAGCTCGCAATCGCTATAATCGCTCCGGTAGACGGGTCCATGATGATTCCCCCGGATTCTTTGCTTCCATAGCGCTTATTCAGTTTTGAGGTAATATTCGCAAGCCGCGTCTCTACCTCCGGTTCAACTGTCGTTATTATGTCACCTTCTCTGGCGTCCTTTGCAGAAACTAACAGATTACCGACGTTGGAAAAAAGTTCAGCGAAAAAATTCTTATACAGTGAATCTCCTGAACGCGAGAGAGTGTCTTCATAAACCGCTTCAAGACCGGTTCTGCCGGCGAGAGTGTCGCCGGAACCGTAAGAGACGATGCCTATGGACTGCGCGGAGAGCGAAGAGCCGGGGTAGTAGCGCCAACGTTCGCGAAGCACCTGAACGCCCTTAATTGATTTCTCCGCGAGTAATCGTCCGCTCTCATCGGAGAGATGGTGTGCGACCTCAATATACACCCGTGACTTTTTCCCCGCAGATGTGAAAAATGCTTCGCGGCTAATCGTTGAAGAAGATACCGCAGATATTGCGGAATAGGCGGTTTCCGGGTCATTTAGCGTTTGCGGATTTATTGCAACGAGAAATCCCGTCGCCAGAGTTGCCATTGAAATCAGCGACCCGTCCTTGCGGGTAAAATATATTGAACCGCGGTCAAACAGCCCGCTGCCGCCGGACGAAAATTGGCGGTCGGCTTTTTGTGCATAGTCCTCTCCGTTCACAATTTGTACGAAGTAGAGGCGTAGGATAATACCGAGCGCGACAATAATAACGAGCGAGAGAATGATGCGGATGCGAGAGCGGAACTGTGCGCGCATGATTCAACTTCAACGCAATACGGTTACATTTTTCGCCTGTACGAATATCTTCGCCGTAGGCAGAGCGTAGCCAAGGGCGGCGTAATCGGTTGTCGTGATTTTCGCCACATTGGCAAGATATTGGTCTTCAAGCACTGCGACTTTGGATTCGTCATTTCTGACCGATTGAGAAAATTCTACTGTAAGCGCCGCATAACTCATAACGACGGCAATGAGACCGATATAAACGACGCCGAGAACCGCTACAATACCGAAACAAAGCGATGTCGGAGAGAATGAAAAACGCATACGGGATTTATGCATATGAATTAATGACGGGGCCGGAATTAACTAATCCTGCGTGAACAACCGGAATGCGATTGAAAACGCGCAGTTTGGCGCTCCGCGCGCGACGGTTCGCGAGAACTTCAGCACGCGTCGGTACTATCGGCTTTTTCATTATTGTTCCAAGCCCGTTATGTGCGGCGTCCTTCAACACATTTTTCACGATACGGTCTTCAATGCTGTGGAACGAAATGACGGCTAGCCGTCCTCCGGAAGCGAGCGAATCCAGAGCCGAAGAGAGTCCCTCGCGCAGAGCGCCGATTTCATCGTTCACCGCAATGCGAAGCGCCTGAAAAGTTTTTGTCGCGGGATGAGTTTTTTGTTTGTGATACCACACCGGCGTACCGGCATTTACCGCGGATACGAGTGTTTCTGTCGTCAGAATCCTTCCCTTTGCACGCGCTTTTACAATTGCTCGCGCGATACTGCGTGCGAAACGCTCTTCGCCGTAAGTGAAAAATAGAGCGGCAAGGTCGGTCTCCGAAGTGCTGTTGATTATGTCTGCCGCAGTCTCACCACCATCGCCGTATGTCATAAGAAGCGGTTCATCACTTTGAAACGAAAATCCGCGTGGAGCCGAAATCTGAAAACCGCTCCATCCGAGATCAAAGAGTATTGCATCAACCTGTCCTATGCCGAGCCTCTCCAGTATGCGAGCGAGATTGCGGAAGTTGTCGTTCACCAGATGCGCGACCGGCCTGTCTGTTCGCCTATCGTTCGCATACGCCTCGCGTCCGCGTTCTACCGCAGAAGAGTCGGCGTCAACGCCAACGATTACGCCACCCTCGCCAAGCTGTGAGAGAAGTTCTTTAAAGTGTCCTGCTCCGCCGAGAGTCGCGTCAACGACGGTATCGCTCGGCTTCACCGCGAGGACTTTAAGAACTTCTTTCATCAATACGCTGTTGTGAAGGGATTTCATTTTATATCGCCGACTTTTTCAGCGAATGCGTCAGCATCGCGTTCAATGTCGGTTGTGTATTTCTTCCACGCGTTCTCCTCCCAGATTTCAACCCTATCTGCGACGCCGGCGATAACCGCTTTTTCTTTTATTCCTGCAAACGCTTTTAGATGTTCCGGAATCAACACGCGACCGTTGCCGTCAACATCAACTTCTGAAGAGCCGGCGAGAAAGAGTCTCGCGAGACCTCGCCTCGCCGAACTTCCGTTCACCGCTGTGGCATGTGTCTGCGCTTCGCGCTCCCACGCCTTCCTCGCGTAGACGTAGAGACAATGGTCAAGGCCGCGAGTCACGACGACTACGCGGCCCAGACCCTTCCGGAACTTTGAGGGGACCGAAATGCGATTCTTCGTATCAAATGTGTGAAAGTATTCTCCGAGGAACATAATCAGATGGCTGTTCCGCGGAGGGCGGCCATGACCCCGCCTCCCACTAGACTCAACCATTACAGCATTATATCCCACCCTCCCCCACTGCCCTAATAATAGTTATCCACACCGCTTCGCTCAGTCGATTCATGAGCAAACCAGGTATGCACAAGCTTGTGCATACCTGGTTTGCTCAACAAGCGTCAACGAGGACGAAGGAGCGGGAAAATCTGCGCTTCGCGAATGGAGACTCCCTCAAGGAAGCTAAAGAGGCGTTCAGAAACGCCAAAGCCGAAGGCGGGCGGCATACCGTATTCAAGAGCTTCTACAAACGACGCGTCGTTCATCTGCGCTTCTTCGTCGCCTGCTTCACGAAGTTCCTGCTGATGTTTAAACCTGCTTGCTTGGTCAACAGGGTCATTGAGCTCGCTGAAACCCTTTCCCATTTCAGAACCGCCGAATATAACTTGAAATCTTTCAACGACTCTCTCGTCTTTACTGCTTCTTTTTGCCAACGGCTCTAAATAAACCGGAACATTGATAAGAAATCCGGGACCGCCAAGAGTTTTCCTAACTTGTTTCCACAAAGCATCTACTCCTCTTTCAAGATTGAACCCGTTCCCCTCATACGAGACCCCTCTTTCTTCAAGAATTGCGAGTATTTCGTCTGCAGTCGCAGTCAAAGGGTCAATATTAAATTCTTTTTTAATCAGCTCACAGAAGTCATATCGCTCCCATTCTGTATCTAAATCAATGTTAAAATCTTTTATTTTGAAAACGCGCGTGCCATAAACATTGTCGGCGACTGTTCGGTAGAGGTCCGTAACCATCTCCATCCCGGCCTCGTAATTTTTAAACGCTTCGTAAAACTCAACCTGGGTGTAGTCCTGCGCATGTTCGGCGGACATTCCTTCATTGCGGAATATTCTGCCAATTTCAAACGTCTTCGGCAAGCCTGCGACCATGAGCCGCTTCTGCCAGAGCTCCCCCGCCGAGATGCGCAGATATACGTCCATATCAAGAGCGTTGTGATGCGTCACAAACGGGCGAGCATCCGCTCCGCCGGTAGTAGTCTCTAATACAGGCGTTTCTACTTCCACAAAATCGCGCTCTAAAAGAAACTGCCTAAATGCGTTCCAGAAAACAGAACGACGTCTGATTCTGTCGGAGAGGTCTTTTGTAAGTAAAATATCCAGATAACGCTTTCTGAACCGCTCGTCCTCGTCTTTAATGCCGAACCACTGGTCTGGAACAGGCGTGAGCGACTTGGCGAGCATTCGCCAGCTGTTGCCGAGAAGAGACGGCATACCGCGCTTTGTAACAAACGCGACACCGCCGACTTCAATAATATCTCCTATATCAACGAGAAGTAAAAAATTGTCAAAAAGTTTTTCTTCCAAATTTTCTTTTTTGAAATATATTTGCGCTTTTACCGTGCCGTCAAAGATATCAACAAACAGAGAACCTCCATGCTCGCGTATGGACATAATGCGCCCTGCGAGTATGACTTCTTCGCTGTTCTTTTCAAGCGTTTCGTGATTCTCAAGAAATTGGTCTATGGTGTGCGTACGGCCGGTGCGAGACGGATACGCCTCCATTCCAATCTCCTTCATACGCTCAATCTTCGCGAGCCTCTCCGCGCGCACCGTTTCTATCAGAGCCATACGCACTACTATATCACGCGAGCCGGCTACGCCACTTTCTCTATTGTGTATGTCTGCTTGCCTGCCGGCGTCTCAAACGTGAAGACGTCACCCTTCTTCTTTCCCATCAAGGCGGCGCCAAGTGGCGACATGTGCGAGAGCTTTTTAACTCTCATGTCTGCTTCTTCGCTCCCGACTA
>JBBTWA010000051.1:0-4628 GCA_038063025.1 Patescibacteria group bacterium
GGCGACATGTGCGAGAGCTTTTTAACTCTCATGTCTGCTTCTTCGCTCCCGACTATCGTGTATTCATGCAAATCCCCGCTCCCTTCTTTTTTAATGGAAACTGCGGAATTAAAACCGACTTCGTTCTTCTTTTTTCCATCCGTGAGAATCTTCGTGTTCTTCACCAGCTCTTCAAGCTTCTTGATACGCTCCTCTGTCGCCGACTGCAAGTCGCGCGCCTCCTGATACTCGGCGTTCTCCGAGAGGTCGCCGAGCGAACGGGCGTACTCAAGATTCTTGGCAATCTCTGTACGTCGCACCGTCTTAAGGTGTTCAAGCTCTTTAACCATCTCGTCAAACTTTTCTTGCGAGACGACGACATCTTGTGAATCATTCATAACGTAGTGAAGGCATTGTACTTGCCCAGCACTAACTTGCAAGCTCAGTTCAAAGTCTAACAGCCGATATTTGAAAAGTTAGTGCTGGGCGCGAGCACGATTATTGTGCAAGAGTGTTTGTGGTAGCGCCGACAACGTATGTGGAGTTTTCAAGATAGAGAGATTCAAATAGTTCGCGCATGACGTTTACAGCTTGACTGCCGGAACCTTCTGGTCCTCGCTCCAACACGACTGCGAACGCATATTGCGGAGCTTCATACGGGAAAAATCCAATCACCCAAGAATTGTCATATTGGTTGCGCGTACCAGTCTGCGCCGTGCCTGTCTTCGCCGCAACCTTCACATACGGAAGATTTAGCGTTCCGGCTATTGCCGCAGTTACAGCTTGGCGCATTCCCTCTCGCACAACCTTCATCGCCGACGCATCTGCGAGGACGAGTGAATATTTGGGCGATTTGTCTGCGGCCATTGTAGGAGTAAAGAGTTTCCCTCCGTTCGCAAGCGCGGCGGTAGCACGCGCCATCTGGAGTGGCGTTACCTGCATTGAATACTGCCCGATTGCCGTAAAATAAGTGTCGCCAAGATACCAGGGCTCATTGAAGATTTTTCTTTTCCACTCCGGAGTCGGAATAAGCCCGTCTGCTTCTCCCGGAAGGTCTACGCCCGTCTTGCTCCCCAAACCGAATTGTCTGTACCAATAATTAAGACGGTCAATGCCGAGACCCTTCTGATTTTCAAAACCGCCGCCGACAGCATAAAAGAAGACATCCGACGACCACGCAATCGCATCTCGCACATCCATCGGGCCGAGCTCTCTCCAACTTTTATATATGAATTTCTTTCCCGGATGATACGGGTCCGGCAGAGAAATAAAACCAGGGTCGTTAATTACCGTGTCCGGCGTAATGGTGCCGTCCGTGAGCGCTCCGGAGGCGATGAGCGGCTTCACGATAGAACCGGGCGCGTAGACGCCTTGCACGGCGTGGTCTAGGAACGGGCGTCCCGGATTTGCGGAATATTTTTCCATAATTTCCGGAGAACTGTCATTGGCTATGACATTCGGGTCATAGCTAGGGTACGAAACAATCGCACGAACAGCTCCGGTATTCACGTCCATTATGACTCCGGAGCCGGCAATAAAATGCTGTCTGCTCGCAACATTTGAAATCGCACGGGCGAAAGGTTGTTCCAGGACGGCATCAATAGAGAGCCGCAGTGTTTTACCGTCCTCTGGTTTGATTATCACGCCCTCGGAGCGAACTTTTCCGAGAGCGTCCTTCTCCGTTAGCAACTGGCCGTTCTTCCCCGCAAGAAGCTCGTCATATTCGGCTTCCAAGCCGGCAATGCCGGTTTGGTTCGTATCGTAATAAACGCCTTTTTCGTCTTTTTTCGGATACGAAACATATCCAATAATTTGGCCCAAAGATGGTACAAGATACTTACGCCTCACTCCGATATCCTGTTTTTCAAAATTCTCGGCGAGCACGATTCCTTGAAAATCCGTAATAATTCCGCGCGAAGCGAACAAAGTCACCGCTTCAAGGCTATTGTGCGTGCTTTCTGCGAGAAATGCGGGACCGTTCGTAATTTGAAGATTCCACGAACGAACTGTCAATGCGAAAAAAAGAATCGTTAGGGCAACCGTAAGCGAAAAAAACGTCGCGGAAGAAAGAGGCTTCTCCAACCGCCCTTCAAAGCGGGCGCGGTCAAAATCTGGAACATTTAATGCGTCAAGAAATATCTCGTCAGGGGCTATTTCCTGGTCTCTCCGTTTCGTAAGCCGCCATTTCATTCCCTGATAATACTCGTCTTCAGCCTGCTGCGCACGAAGAATGCGAGAGTAGTCGCTAAAGCCCCATAGAGTGAGAACACGGGCAGTGCTCCAGAAAACGGCGCGTAGTAGAGCGTATCGGCGAAAATACCGATGGCAAGAGGCACAAGCGGTTCAAAGGCGGACGCAACTAGAGCCAGGAGCGCGGTAAGAGACCAAGGAAAAAGAACCGTAGAAACAAACGTAAGGATTGTAAGAGTTCCGCGCATCATGGCAAGGTTGAAGTCGCAGAGAGAAGCGCACCCGTATCGCGCAGAGAGACCCACGCGATAGAAAAGAGATTGAGTGCGGGCGTGATGCGCAGAGTAACTGACGTTGACGACGGGTCGTTGTCAACGCGAACAACCCTGCCGATTGGCAACATTCCGGGACCGGGAGCGAATACCGTGTCGCCGACAACGATGTTTGCGGAACGCGCGACGGAAGCGCTCATCGTTCCGCCTCCAGCACCTTTAATAACGAGCGGGAGATTATTTTTACCAACCCAGCCGTTTACCGTTACGCCCGGAGCTGAAAAAAGAGTAGCTCGCGAAAAATCGCTTGAAACGGAAGAGATAATGCCTATTGGTACGTTACCCGCTCCGAACGCTTCCATCCCGAGAACAACTCCGTCTCCACTACCGGCAGAGAGCACGAGAGTATCGTATGGACTTAGCGGAGGGCGAGCAACGACACCCGCAGTGACTCCATCAACATCAGGCACGAGTCCGGATATATTCTCCACTTTTTTAGTCAGCGCCTGATTCTCGTTCGCGAGCGCGGCGTTCTCGTTCGCCAACTCTTCGTTTCGCAGAGCGAGTTTCGTCGTGTCGCTGAAACTGACGAAGATTGCATGACTCGCTTCCGCGAGCGCATCGGAAGCGCGAAACGCGGGCGTGAATATTTTCCAAAAAAGATTCGGCGCGAGAAGCCGCAGAAGCAACAAAAAAACGGCGGCGGCAAGAGCCGCATTGCCCCAAGAAATATTCGCGGGCGAAAAAATCGCGTTACGCTTCGCTAAGAATGTCCTCTTCATCAACAAAAAAGTCTTCGTAAGGAGACGGGTTCTCCGTCACGATGCCGGCGCCGCGCACGACTGCAGAAAGAGGTTCCGGGGCGACTCTTACCGGAACACCTAGCATCTTCTCAAGTACCTGTGGTAATCCGCGCAAGAGCGCTCCGCCGCCGAAGACTGTCACTCCTCGTTCAAGAATATCAGAAAGGAGTTCCGGAGGCGTAGACTCAATGACCTCTTTCATAGCGTCCATAAGAGCGTCCAGCGATGGGGCGATTGCTTCGCGGATATGAGAATCCGTCAGCATTATTTCTCTCGGCAATCCGGTTGCAAAGTCGCGTCCGCGCACGCTTCGCGTCAACGTCTCAAATAGAGGAACGACCGCCCCAATCGCTATTTTTATATCCTCGGCAGTACGCTCGCCGATACCGAGCTTGAACTCGCTTCGCACGAACTCAATGATATTGTCGTTGAAGCGATCGCCGGCGACGTGAGAACTCTTGGACGCGACGACTCCCTTGAGCGCGATGACGGCGATGCCGGTCGTACCGCCGCCAATGTCCAGAACCATAGTGCCGACCGCCTCGCTTACGGGCAATTTAGCGCCAATGGCGCCGGCGACCGCTTCTTCAAGAATAATCGCTTCGCGCGCGCCCGCATTCCTCGCCGCGTCGCGCACGGCTCGGCTCTGAACATTAGTCACGCCCATAGGCACGCCTATCACGACTCGCGGGCCGAAAAGCCGCATGCGGCCGCTCTGCGCTTTATTTATCAGATATGTGAGAAGCTCTTCAGTCACTTCAAAGTCAGAAATCACGCCGTGGGAGAGCGGCCGCACTGTGCGGATGTGTGCCGGCGTCTTGCCGAGCATCGTCCTCGCCTCTTTACCCACCGCTACGACCTGATGCGTCTTGTCGTTCACCGCTACAACCGAGGGTTCGTTGATTACAACCCCCTTCCCGCGCACGTACACGAGAGTATTCGTCGTCCCGAGGTCAATGGCGATATCACTGCTGAAAAGTAAGTTCCTTGAAAATCTGGCCATAATGCTATCCCTGACTGCCGGCAGGCATGGCGAGCAGCTTTTCGCGCGGCATTTTTACAACTTTTCCTGTTGCGCGATTCACGACTTCAAACTCTTCCGTAGCCACAGCATCTTTACCGACGACAATTCGCTTCGGTATGCCGAGAAGGTCGCTCTCCGCGAACTTCTCGCCGGCACGCAAATCTCTGTCGTCGTAGAGAACCCCGACGCCTGCTTTTACCAAATCGTTATAGAGAGCATCAGCTGTTTTAGAAATCTCATCGTCTTTCTGCCCTAGCGAGACAAGATGCACTGAAAACGGCGCGACCGATTCGGGCCATACGAGCCCCTTTTCATCGGCGAGTACCTCGACGATAGCTCCCATGAGGCGCGTCGGTCCTA
>JBBTWA010000052.1:0-1574 GCA_038063025.1 Patescibacteria group bacterium
ATTTTATTCAGCGTGCGGAGCCCTAGTGGCAAATAAGAATAGACACCAGCCATTTCTTTATGTATGTAGCCAGCGCGCACAAGCAACTGCGCATTCTTAGCGACCTCGTCGCTCGGCGCTTCGCGCCTTGCCTTAGTAAAAAGCTTTGACTGCCTCATGGGCAATAGTATATGCCCCTCTTGTGCCAAGCGCAAAACGCTTTTTAACGTCGTTTGACTTTCTGTCAATAAAGAGTAAATTTACGCAGGGTTATCGATTCCGACATTGCACAACAGAGGAGAACGCAGATGGACGAAAATCAGAAACGGATGGTAGCGCAAATAGCTGGTGCGAGCGACTGGGTGGCGAGGCCTCTTACGGACTTCGCGATTCGAAAAATGACCGAGGTATATCGTGTAAATGAGGACGGCACGCGAACGGAGTCCGTCGGCTATTTCAAGAACGAGGACGTTGCGAAGGCGTACGCAGGTCAACACAGCGCTCCTTACCTTCGGACTGGACAAGCATTTATCCTTACGAACGGCACCCTCGGCTTTTTGCTAGCAAATGATGCCGTTTATTTGTTCGACGACGAGGCATTGCTGGTTGATATTCGGGAGAAGGCGCTTGCCAAGCTTTCAGACGAGGAACGAAAAATTCTCGGTTTCCTCTGATTCGGATTCCTGCAATAAAAACCCCGCCACGGCGGGGTTTCTTTTATCCTACGACTAGCTATCCAAGACTTGGTGCTATAGCGTCATGTTGTGGATACCTGCCTTATCACCCAAAGTAAAGAGGTTAAACCTCTTTACTTATCAACTGACGATTTTGAAGATGTCGTTCGCGGTGACGACGAGCATGAGGAGAATGAGGAACAGGAAGCCGATGGCGTTTATTGATTGTGCGATGCGCACATTAATCGGACGGCGGATGATACTCTCAATGATTACGAAAAGCAGGCGGCCGCCGTCGAGCGCGGGGACGGGGATGAGATTAATGAGCGCTAGATTGATAGAGATAATAGCCATAATGGATAAGAGATAACCGGCGCCCTGGAGCGATGCAGAACCGACAACACCAGCGATGCCGACCGGCCCGGCAACTTGAGAGAGGTCAGCCGAGAGCGTGAAGATGCCGTAGAAAAAGTGCCAGAGGCCGACCGCAGTCAAAACGGTAGCGCCCCACGTAATCCTCGCGCCTTCAACAATCGCAGAATCAAGCGAGAGAGGGGCGACACCGATGGTGGCGACTTCAACCCCGAGTGCGTATCGCGAAGGGTCGGTTGAGATAACGCCGGCTTCAGGCCGCACGAATATAGTTTTTTCCTCTCCGCTCCCGTGCCGGATGGAAAGCGTAATTGTCTTGTTAAAACCGCCTTCCGAAACGAATTTCGTAAAGGCTGATGGGCTTGTTTCTGACAGCAGGTTATGTCCATCTTCAGCCGAGAGGATAACATCGCCCGGCAGGAGTCCCGCCTCATCTGCCGGCGAGCCGGGGAGTACGTTGGCTACTGCGAGCTCAACATTTTTGGCAACTGCGATTTCATTGTCTGACAAAGCGCGAGGTGTGCCAGCGATAAGCGCGCCGGTGATGAG
>JBBTWA010000053.1:0-3323 GCA_038063025.1 Patescibacteria group bacterium
TCAATGCAAGGATGCGGAGTCGGCTTCGCAGTGGAGAGCCAGAACGTAGAACAGCTTCCGCAGATTATAAAACAGTCTGGAAAAATCTTGCCGACACATATAATTCCAGATTCAAAGGAAGGATGGTGCGATGCACTCACATTCGGATTGAAGACTTGGTACGCCGGAAAAGATATCACTTTTGATTTCTCGCAGATTCGTCCGGCGGGAGCGCGGCTTAAAGTAATGGGAGGTAAGGCTTCAGGCCCCGAGCCTCTCCAGTCGCTCCTCGCATTCGCCAGACAGAGGGTGCTGGCTCGCCAAGGCAGGCGTCTGCGCGCCATAGATGCGCACGACATAATCTGTAAGATTGGCGAGTGCGTTATCGCAGGCGGAGTGCGTCGTACGGCGATGATTTCTCTATCCGACTTAGACGATGTGGAGATGCGCGATGCAAAGAAAGGCCAGTTTTATATGACCGACCCGCATCGTTCGGTGGCGAACAATTCCGCTGTGTATGAAGCGCAACCCACGAATACCGAGCTTATGGACGAATGGGTCGCGCTTATGAAGAGCGGGAGCGGAGAACGCGGAATCTTCAATAGAGGGTCGCTCGCAATCACAATGCCGAAACGGCGCGTTGAGTATTTTAAGAAACTCGGATTTATCAGCGAGGAAGGCGTCGCCCAAGGGTCAATCGGTACGAATCCGTGTGCGGAGATTATTCTTCAGTCCAAACAATTCTGTAATCTATCTGAGGTTATAGCGCGTGCGCATGACACAGAAACAACTCTGTTAAAGAAAGCGCGCCTCGCGGCGATTCTCGGCACATATCAATCCACACTTACAAAGTTCGGATACATTTCTAAAGAGTGGACTGATAATTGTGCTGCAGAGAGATTGCTCGGAGTATCAATCACAGGCCAATGGGATTCTCCGGTAGCGAGACAGGCGGAGGTGATGCGCAAGGTTCGCGACCTCGCAGTCAAGACCAATGCGACATATGCTAAACGTTTCGGCGTTGAACAATCTACGTCTGTAACTGCAGTGAAGCCCTCTGGAACGGTCTCGCAGACCTTCAACTGCGCGTCCGGCATCCATCCGCGCCACGCGCCATATTACATAAGGCGCGTACGCATCAGCGCGACCGACTCGCTTTTTAAAATGATGCGCGACCAGGGCGTGCCGTATTATCCGGAAGTGGGGCAGTCTATGGAGGAGGCGAATACCTATGTGCTTGAGTTTCCAGTGAAGGCTCCCGACCACTCCAAGGAGGCGCGATTTAAAGACGACCTCTCGGCGATGGAACAGCTGGAATATTGGAAGAGGGTAAAGTTGAACTTCACAGAGCACAATCCATCGGCAACTATCTCTGTGAGCGAGAACGAATGGATCGGTGTTGTGGATTGGATTCAGAAAAATTGGGACATCATCGGCGGGCTCTCGTTCCTGCCGCGCTCTGAACACGTTTACCGCCTCGCCCCGTATGAGGCGATTACAAAAGAAGAATATGAGGCTCGTGTAGAGCGATTCCCGAAAGTGGATTATTCAAAACTCTACGCCTACGAGCGCCAAGACGAGACCGAGATGAAAAAGGAACTCGCCTGCGCCGGCGGTGTCTGCGAGATAGAATAATCTGACAGCTGGCTGATTTAAGCAAACACCCGCGCAGGAGCGCGGGTGCTTGCATTTTGTTGGACTTGGTCGATAAGCCGAATTCTGTCGTGGGCGACCATTTATCTGGGATGTTGATTACTCAACACCTCGAGCGGCACCCCGTCCCTCCATTTCGTCGGGACGATACGGCCTTGCATGCGGGTAAGGATTTAGCCGTTTCAGCCGGACTTAACCGGGTCGTTTCTGCTCGCACCTCTATCCTCGCGGACGACGGGCGTTACCCGCTACCTGTTATTTCCCGAATAGGGAAGCATGTTCGGACTTTCCTCCCAATCCGCCAACTGGCGGACAGAGTAGTCGCCTAACCAAGTCCGAGAGCATTATACCACACCTTATGGAATGTCAGAATCGGAACAATACTGGCGCGCCTCTTTCAGCATTTTTTGTATTGGAGCCGTACGAGTTACGGAAAACACTTCCGTGTCCAAGATAGTTCTGATTGGCGTACGCGCTCCGGTATGGGCATTCAAACTTGAATACGGATATTCCGCTATGCGTTCTCCTAAGAACTGAGGGTCCACTACATGTCTGGTCTTCCATTCGGGCTCGTAGAGCGTTACAGGATTGCAGTGCACATAGCTGATAAGTTGCTGTAAACGAGTGTCTGCAGACACATGAAGAGACTGGAATGGTCTGAGGAACAGGTTGCCCCTCCTCTCATGTCGTGAGTTGAAGTATAGAGCGTACGCTGTTCCAATCTTTCGCATAAACGAAGTAATGCCTCCCTTCACGACCTCTTTCAAGACTAAGTGAAAGTGGTTTGGCATCAGACAGAACGCGCCAATGGCGACCAGTCTTTTGCCGCGATGGATATCCAGTACTTCTTCAAATTTGCGTATTCCCATATCCTCTCGCCGTAGAGGAAATTCGTCATTTGCCAAGTAAATAAGTTCTAGAAAGCGGTGATAGTCTTTAACATCTTCAAATGCGATACGCCCCTCAATACTGCGATTGTAACAGTGATACCATTCGCCCACAGTGAACGGTACGCTCCTCTTCGTCATGCTCCAATTATAGTAGGTGACACCTTACGGAGTCAAGAGAATTATAAAATACATAAGGTGACACCTTACGAAAAAGTGTGGATAAATGCTTTATGAAAGTACAGACAGGATATACTTAGCGGTATTATTATCAAATATCATAAACAAAACCAACCATGCCTCCGCAACAAACAATAGTCGCAAGGGGTCGCCGTTCGTTAGAAACAATAAGCGTGTGGGCTCTTCTTGCAACCCTCGTATTTTCTTTGTTCATATTTATTCCGTCTTCAACAGTTCCGTTAACTATTACTAAAACATTCGTTCTTGCAGCCGGCGCGCTTATCACTCTTGCAGTCTATATCCTCGCCCGTCTCGGACGCGGCAATATCATTTTCCCGCCGGCTCTGCTCATAGGATTAATGTGGTTACCTGTAATTGCGTATGCGCTCTCAACTGCGTTTTCCGGTGTCTCGTTCGGCAACGCCCTATGGGGGTCGGCACTTGATTCGGACACTCTCGGTCTTATGCTCGTGATGGCGTTTTTAGGCACGCTTTCCGCTCTCATCCTGCGGCGTTCCGAACATTACCGTTCATATCTGCGCACAGGCGCGATAGCGTTTGGCGCCATAGCCGTCCTTGAAGCGGCAATCGTAATCGTCGGTCAATTTTCGCCCGACACGATTT
>JBBTWA010000054.1:0-2213 GCA_038063025.1 Patescibacteria group bacterium
CCGCTTTTCTCGTCTAATTGTCTGCTCGTGAGCGCCGCGTTCGTTGAACCTTTCTTTCCGGTCCTTTTTTCTGCGCGAGAACGCGCCGAAACGACGCGCTCACGAACTCGCGCGCTGGCCTCGCCGGTTGAAAGTTTCGCGAGAGTGTCGTGCGGAACGAGCGGGACCTCTATCCAGAGGTCTAAACGGTCAACGATGGGGCGCGAGATTCTCCGCGCCTGCTTCGCGGCCGCCCTCTGTGATTCGCGCGCGTTTGTTGACAGCGTATCTGCCGGATTCATCGCGGCGACAATCATGCAGTCTGCGGGAAATGTGATGGTCGCTCGCGCCCGAGAAACAGTGACAACGCGGTCCTCAAGCGGCTGGCGCAGAGCCTCTAGAGCCCTTGATTCAAATTCCGGAAATTCGTCCAAAAATAAAACGCCCTTGTGTGCGAGAGTTACTTCGCCTGCTTTCGGAAATGTCCCTCCGCCAACCATCGCCACGTGTGAAAGCGAGTGGTGAGGCGCGCGAAACGGCGGCCAGTACACCGCTTCACCGTCTTTAAGCAGTCCGGCCGTAGAATGTATCGCCGTCACTTCCAACATATCATCATCAGTCAATGGCGGAAGAATTCCAGCGAGCGCTCGAGCGAGCATCGTCTTCCCTGTTCCGGGCGGACCGTAAAAAACTATGTTGTGACGACCGGCCGCAGCTATCTCCAGAGCGCGTTTCGCGCTCTCCTGCCCTTTCACATCTGCGAGGTCCAGCGCCGGCGGCGGCGCGCTCGCGCGCCTGTCGCGCACAAGGCGCGTGAGCGGCTTCTCGCCGTTTAAATGTTGCAAAAGTTCTGCGAGCGAGTCTGGCGAATAAACGACGACACCGTCCGCGAGCAGAGCTTCGCGAGAATTGCCAGGCGGCACGAAAATCGTCTTAACTCCTTTCCTCTTTGCGGCTAGAACCTGCGGGAGAACTCCCTTAACGGCGCGAAGTGTCCCGTCCAGAGCGAGTTCGCCGACGAACAAAACTTTTTCTTCAAGCGGTTCCACATCGCCTGCTGCGATAAGGTATGCGAGAGCGAGCGCGAGGTCGTAATGCGAACCTTCCTTCTTCAAATCCGCCGGCGAGAGCGATATGACGATGCGCTTGTTCTGCTGTTTTGGCGATTTATATCCTGAGTGGCGGATGGCGGCACTCACCCTGTCACGCGCCTCATCAACCGCTTTGTCGGCGAGACCTACGACAGAAAAATTATGGAGCCCTCGCGTTAGGTCGGCTTCAACGCTGACTAATTCTGCGCCGGAACCGACCGGCTGTGCGGCGAGCGTTTTTGCATATCCATGCTTGGGCACAGCCATTGTTATAAATGATTGACGCAGGTCGTGGCGGACGGGTCCGCTTCAAGTCGCGCCTCCGTTATTTCTTTATTGCACACTTCGCATCTCCCGTATTTCCCCTTCTCAATTCTTTCAAGGGCAGAAATTATAGTGTCGTATCGCGCTTCAAGGTCGGCCAGTATCGCAGTATTACTCTCGCGGCTCATTACGATATCCGCTTGGTCGGCGAGATCTGATTCCGTGCCCGTCTCTGACGGAACGGGTTCCCAGTCGCCGGGAACGCCCGGATTCCTGCGGCCTACGCTTCCCATCTCCGCCTCCAGCCGGACCTTTTCGGCTTCAAGCTTTTTTCTAAAGCGTTCTTTTTTCATTGGAGGAATAATACCAGATGATTCACTGTTGTGCGCCTGCCTGCGCAGGCAGGCGCGAAGTAGAGATGCGCCCGGCGAGCTCGGTAAATGCCTCCGGGTCGCGGGCGATAACCAGCGTTGTCTGATTCCAGTATCCGTATAAAATGATGCTTCTGCCGACGTCATCGCGGTAAACGCGCACATCATGGTTTGCAACGACTTCATCGCGAAATACGATCGGTGTTGAAACTTTCGGGGTTGAAGTTGCCGAAGTTGAAGTGCCGACCTTCGCCGAATATGCCGGGAATAATGCCGCCAAATCGCGAGGCATCATCGATTCCCAAGAAAGCATGCCAGCGAACGTGTCGCCGTATGAGGCGACTGAAAGTATGAAGAACGGGCTTTGCTTGCCTCCTGTTCCAACAGAGCTTGACGGCGCGGGATTCACAATGCCGGCCATGCTGTTGTCTTTATTTATATTGCGCGACAAGACGCCCGGCGCCGGTATGCGGAGTTCGGAGAAAACACTCTTCACGGTAGTTGTCGC